>NZ_SZVK01000100.1:0-5601 GCF_005280595.1 Escherichia sp. MR
TGCGGTATTCCGCCGCCGGATGGCAGGGAGACATGGATTTACCGCCGCAGCCGCTGATACCTTACGCCGACTGGTAAGTTTTCAGATAGCGCCTCTCTTAATGCCGCTGCGATCGGGTATACTCGGGCGGCAATCTGGGATTTCCGGGGGGAGACAATTTGCGCGTTAGTCGCTCGTTAACAATTAAGCAGATGGCAATGGTGGCGGCCGTTGTCATGGTGTTCGTTTTTATTTTTTGCACTGTTTTGCTGTTCCACCTGGTACAGCAGAATCGCTATAACACGGCTACGCAACTGGAAAGCATTGCTCGCTCTGTCCGCGAACCCTTATCTTCCGCCATTTTAAAAGGTGATATTCCCCAGGCGGAAGCTATTCTTGCCAGCATAAAACCAGCAGGCGTGGTCAGTCGCGCCGACGTGGTGCTGCCTAATCAGTTCCAGGCACTGCGTAAAAGTTTTATTCCAGAGCGCCCGGTGCCGGTGACGTTCACTCGACTGTTTGAGTTACCGGTACAAATCTCGCTGGGCGTCTACTCGCTGGAACGTCCTGCTACCCCGCAGCCGATTGCCTATCTGGTGTTACAGGCGGATTCCTTCCGCATGTACAAGTTCGTGATGAGCACTGTCTCTACGTTAGTGACCATTTACTTACTTTTGTCGCTGATCCTGACGGTGGCGATTAGCTGGTGCATTAATCGACTGATATTACATCCTTTACGCAATATCGCTCGCGAGCTAAACGCCATTCCACCGCAAGAGATTGTCGGCCATCAACTGGCCTTGCCGCGTCTGCACCAGGACGACGAAATCGGTATGCTGGTGCGTAGTTACAACCTCAATCAGCAATTGTTGCAGCGCCATTATGAAGAACAGTGCGAAAACGCGATGCGTTTCCCGGTGTCGGATTTGCCAAACAAAGCCTTGCTGATGGAGATGCTGGAACAGGTGGTCGCACGTAAACAAACCACCGCACTGATGATCATCACTTGTGAAACGTTACGTGATACTGCTGGCGTGCTGAAAGAGGCGCAGCGGGAAATCCTGCTACTGACGCTGGTGGAGAAAATCAAATCGGTGCTGTCGCCACGCATGATCCTCGCACAGGTCAGTGGCTATGACTTCGCTGTGATCGCTAATGGTGTACAGGAACCGTGGCACGCTATCACATTAGGTCAGCAAGTGCTCACTATCATGAGTGAACGCTTGCCGATTGAACGTATTCAGCTACGTCCGCACTGTAGCATCGGTGTGGCGATGTTCTATGGCGATCTCACTGCCGAACAACTTTATGGCCGTGCTATTTCGGCGGCATTTACCGCCCGTCATAAAGGGAAGAATCAGATTCAGTTCTATGATCCACAGCAGATGGAAGAAGCTCAACAACGGTTGACGGAAGAGAGCGATATCCTTAATGCACTGGAAAATCATAAGTTTGCTATTTGGCTACAGCCACAGGTGGAGATGACCAGCGGCAAACTCGTCAGCGCGGAAGCGTTGCTGCGCATCCAGCAAGCGGATGGTACATGGGAACTGCCGGATGGCTTAATCGATCGTATTGAGTCCTGTGGACTGATGGTTACCGTCGGTCATTGGGTGCTGGAGGAATCCTGTCGACTGCTTGCTGCCTGGCAAGAGCGCGGCATTATGTTGCCATTATCGGTGAATCTCTCGGCGCTACAGTTGATGCACCCAAATATGGTGCCGGATATGCTGGGGTTATTAACTCGTTATCGTATTCAGCCTGGAACGTTGATCCTGGAGGTCACGGAAAGCCGACGCATTGATGACCCTCACGCGGCGGTGGCGATCCTTCGTCCGCTGCGCAACGCCGGCGTACAGATGGCGCTGGATGATTTCGGCATGGGTTACGCAGGGCTGCGTCAGTTGCAGCATATGAAATCGTTGCCAATAGACGTGCTGAAAATCGACAAAATGTTTGTTGAGGGCTTACCGGAAGATAGCAGCATGATTGCTGCAATTATCATGCTGGCACAAAGCCTGAATCTGCAAATGATTGCTGAAGGCGTAGAAACGGAAGCGCAACGCGACTGGCTGGCAAAAGCAGGTGTTGGTATTGCCCAGGGCTTCCTTTTTGCCCGTCCACTCCCCATTGAAATCTTCGAAGAGAGTTACCTGGAAGAAAAGTAGCTACCCCAAACTGATTACAAAACTTTAAAAAGTGCTGGTTTGTGCGAGCCAGTTCAAACTTTTTAACCTTTTTGTTTCAATTATGATCCAGGTACATTTCTGTGATGTTGTCTGGGTGTTATTTTAAGGCCGCAGGTACTCCATAACCTTACAAGACCTGTGGTTTTACTAAAGGACACCCTATGAAAACCTCTCTGTTTAAAAGCCTTTATTTTCAGGTTCTGACAGCGATAGCCATTGGTATTCTCCTTGGCCATTTCTACCCTGAGATAGGCGAGCAAATGAAACCGCTTGGCGACGGGTTCGTTAAGCTCATTAAGATGATCATCGCTCCTGTCATCTTTTGTACCGTCGTAACGGGCATTGCGGGCATGGAAAGCATGAAGGCGGTCGGTCGTACCGGCGCAGTTGCACTGCTTTACTTTGAAATTGTCAGTACCATCGCGCTGATTATTGGTCTTATCATCGTTAACGTCGTGCAGCCTGGTGCCGGAATGAACGTCGATCCGGCAACGCTTGATGCGAAAGCGGTAGCGGTTTACGCCGATCAGGCAAAAGACCAGGGCATTGTCGCCTTTATTATGGATGTCATCCCGGCGAGCGTCATTGGCGCATTTGCCAGCGGTAACATCCTGCAGGTGCTGCTGTTTGCCGTACTGTTTGGTTTTGCGCTCCACCGTCTGGGCAGCAAAGGCCAACTGATTTTTAACGTTATCGAAAGTTTCTCGCAGGTCATCTTCGGCATCATCAATATGATCATGCGTCTGGCACCCATCGGTGCGTTCGGGGCGATGGCGTTTACCATCGGTAAATACGGCGTCGGCACCCTGGTACAGCTTGGGCAGCTCATTATCTGCTTCTACATCACCTGTATCCTGTTTGTGGTGTTGGTACTGGGTTCAATCGCTAAAGCGACCGGTTTCAGTATTTTCAAATTTATCCGCTACATCCGTGAAGAACTGCTGATTGTGCTGGGAACATCCTCTTCCGAGTCGGCGCTGCCGCGTATGCTCGACAAGATGGAGAAACTCGGCTGCCGCAAATCGGTGGTGGGGTTGGTTATCCCGACAGGCTACTCGTTTAACCTTGATGGGACATCGATATACCTGACGATGGCGGCGGTATTTATTGCCCAGGCCACTAACAGTCAGATGGATATCGTCCACCAAATCACGCTGTTGATTGTGTTGCTGCTCTCTTCCAAAGGGGCGGCTGGGGTAACGGGCAGCGGCTTTATCGTGCTGGCGGCGACACTCTCTGCGGTGGGCCATTTGCCGGTGGCGGGTCTGGCGCTGATCCTCGGTATTGACCGCTTCATGTCAGAAGCCCGTGCGCTGACTAACCTGGTCGGTAACGGCGTTGCGACCATCGTGGTTGCTAAGTGGGTTAAAGAGCTGGACCACAAAAAACTGGATGATGTGCTGAATAATCGTGCGCCGGATGGCAAAACGCACGAATTATCCTCTTAATCTCACCACTTATGCCCGCACTCCCTTCCCCGAGTGCGGGTGTTTGAGCATAATTGCCCCCTGTGCCCGAACTTACCACCTGGGTGAGTTCGGGTTTATTTCACTTCCTCCGTGACATTTTTATGTTCTTGCGGTCTAACACGAAGTGTTTTTAACGTCATTTAGGCTGACCGATAGCGGGCAGTCTTTTATTACCAGGATAGTTGATCAGGGGTTCACATGCAGGGCACAAAAATTCGACTTTTAGCGGGCGGTTTGCTGGTGATGGCCACTGCTGGCTATGTGCAGGCAGATGCGCTCCAGCCTGATCCAGCATGGCAACAGGGGACGCTCGCCAACGGTTTACAGTGGCAAGTGCTGACCACGCCCCAGCGTCCCAGCGATCGTGTTGAAATTCGCCTGCTGGTTAATACCGGTTCGCTCGCCGAAAGTACACAACAGAGCGGTTACAGTCATGCCATTCCTCGTATTGCGCTGACGCAAAGCGGTGGTCTGGAAGCGGCACAGGCACGTTCATTGTGGCAGCAGGGGATCGACCCTAAGCGCCCGATGCCGCCGGTGATCGTCTCTTACGACACCACGCTGTTTAATCTGAGTTTGCCAAATAATCGTAACGATCTGCTGAAAGAGGCGCTCTCTTATCTGGCGAATGCGACCGGCAAGCTGACCATCACACCAGAAACGGTTAACCATGCGCTGCAAAGCCAGGATATGGTGGCAACCTGGCCTGCCGACACTAAAGAAGGCTGGTGGCGCTATCGTCTGAAAGGATCAACTTTGTTAGGTCACGATCCTGCCGATCCGCTGAAAAAGCCCGTTGAAGCGGAAAAGATTAAAGATTTCTACCAGAAATGGTACACCCCAGATGCAATGACGCTGCTGGTGGTGGGGAACGTTGATGCGCGCTCGGTTGTCGACCAAATCAACAAAACGTTTGGCGAACTGAAAGGCAAACGTGAAACACCGGCTCCGGTGCCGACGCTTTCTCCGCTGCGTGCGGAAGCGGTGAGCATTATGACCGACGCGGTGCGCCAGGATCGGTTATCTATCATGTGGGACACGCCGTGGCAGCCGATTCGTGAGTCAGCCGCACTGCTGCGCTACTGGCGCGCGGACCTGGCTCGTGAGGCGCTGTTCTGGCATGTTCAGCAAGCATTAAGCGCCAATAACAGCAAAGACATCGGCCTTGGATTTGATTGCCGAGTGCTGTATCTGCGTGCGCAATGTGCCATCAACATCGAGTCACCAAACGACAAGCTGAACAGCAACCTTAATCTGGTGGCGCGTGAACTGGCGAAAGTCCGCGATAAAGGTCTGCCGGAAGAAGAGTTCAACGCCCTGGTCGCGCAAAAGAAACTGGAGCTGCAGAAACTGTTTGCCGCCTATGCACGAGCTGATACCGATATTCTGATGGGTCAGCGGATGCGTTCACTGCAAAATCAGGTTGTCGATATCGCACCGGAGCAATATCAGAAACTGCGTCAGGATTTCCTTAACAGCCTGACGGTAGAGATGTTAAATCAGGATCTGCGTCAGCAGTTGTCGAACGACATGGCGTTAATTCTGCTGCAGCCGAAAGGCGAGCCGGAATTTAACATGAAATCGTTGCAGGCTGCCTGGGATCAAATCATGGCGCCATCGACTACGGCTGCGGCAACGTCTGTCGCCACGGATGATGTGCATCCTGAAGTGACGGATATTCCACCCGCGCAGTAATAAATAATCCGGCAGCGTTTCTTCTGCGCTGCCGGGATTAACGGTAATGAATATACCCGCAGATATTTTTCCAGGCACGGCGGTAGCGTGCAGATAATTACTGACTGCTGTGGTTTATGTAAAAGGAAGTAACCACACTTTGTGAACGTAACGTGCTAAAGGAATATAAATGCGCTACAAAGTCACACTGTTCTGGTGATGCTGCCAACTTACTGATTTAGTGTATGATGGTGTTTTTGAGGTGCTCCAGTGGCTTCTGTTTCTATCAG
>NZ_SZVK01000101.1:0-5435 GCF_005280595.1 Escherichia sp. MR
CGTGGCTGCAACCCTACTAGCTCAAAATTTATTCACACATGGTTACGCTTTGGGGAAATTATGAGGGGATCTCTCAGCACCTGGTATCTCTGTGCGCAACAGTCCTTTCCTGTACAGTAGCTGCAGCAGATCAATCTGCGACCGCACTGCAACTATCAGTACATAACGGACAATATTCGCACTGGCGGTGGTTTCTGTATCATTCAGCAGTTCCTCCGGATCATTACCACCGGTATTGCAGAGCAACGGCAACAGAGGTCGCATCCACACGGGAACCTGATATTGTTCGTCTGATTTCATCATATTGCGTTCTCCAGCTTGTTCGGGATCATCCACTGCTCAAGTGCACGTACCTGTACCGGTGCACCACGACCGGCCTCACCGGCTTCAAAAATCAGCCGCCAGAGTGGTTCCTCCTGCCAGAAAAACCGGTCAAATGATGACAGTGATGGAAAACGCCCGCACCACCCCCAGAAAATCGTTTCCAGATCATGCTCCTCAACAACACCAGACCAGCGGGACAACCAGCTTCCGACCGTGGCGGGAGTATGAAACGCAAGGTCAATCTGCGCCTGAGCAAAACATGTCTGGTATTCCAGTTCCCGTCGTTCTGCCTCACGTTCCCGCTGGCGGCTGTATTTCTGCTCTGTCAGCGTGGTTTTCTGACGACGCCGCTCACCTTCACGAAAAGGAACGGACGGGAACAGACGATGCCCCGCATCGGATGGCAGGGGAAGAACACAGACTTCACCAAAACTTTCAATCAGTTTATCCACGGCAGCCAGCCACAGGAGACGGTTGCCATGAAATTCCTCCTTCGTCAGCGCAGGAGCAAAAAAGCGGAGATCGGTCAGCGAAATCCGGCGACTGCCATTCAGGCAGCGAAAGAAAGCGCTGGCATAAGGCCATGCTGAAAGTGTGCGTCCCTGACGACGACGTTGTTCGGTGACAGCCACAGCCTGCATGGCGGCCTGTTGCTCTGCGCTGAGGGGGATCAGTGCCCGTGAACGTGCGCTCATGCCTGACCTCCTTCTGCCATCAGGATATGGATGATGTCGTTAACACTGTACCCCTGCGCATCAAGTGTCGCGGCAAGCGCCAGCGTGTGACTGATAGCGACAGGCGTGAAGATATGTTGCACCTGAACGACGGCGAAAGGCTGTCCACCACAATTCACCAGAACCAGCATCCAGAGCTGAGAGACGTCTCCCGGCGAACATAATGCCAGGTGGAAACGTTCGTGGGCTGGCGTGAAACGAACCTGGACGGGGAAAAAGCCCCCGAACTCACTGCCATACTCTCCGTTCATCATCCAGTTAGCCGGTGCGTCCACTTC
This sequence comes from Escherichia sp. MR, assembly GCF_005280595.1. Taxonomy (NCBI): domain Bacteria; kingdom Pseudomonadati; phylum Pseudomonadota; class Gammaproteobacteria; order Enterobacterales; family Enterobacteriaceae; genus Escherichia; species Escherichia sp. MR. The sequence goes on from NZ_SZVK01000101.1 coordinate 1,337, forward strand.
ACGCATCACCTCGTGAGTGAGATTACGGCGCATATCGCTTCCCGCAGCACGGATATCTTCATATTCCTGTGCGTTCATGGACTGCAGGGCATTCAGGGTCAGTTCAGTTTTCATCACGGTATCTCCCTTGCTGCCGCCCCGTCTCCGGCGGGGCGGTGTGGTTGTTCATCAGGCGGCATCAGCCAGGTTAGCGGTGTGTTCAGTGGCATCCGTCTGTGGACGTGGTGCACACATCCAGCCAGGCACCCAGCGGTTGTCTTTCATATGGAACTCTGCATGTTCAGCCGCATCGCCTTTCTTCATTTTCTCCGCGTCCCGTGCGGCACCGGACAGTCCGGCCTCATTCAGGGCTGCGATAATCTGCGGCTGTTTCAAGTGTCCGAAGAAGTTTGCTTTTGTCGGCTGCCACCAGTCGCGCATGTGAAAGCCGATGGCGGTTTCCAGCGAGTCCAGCGGACTGCGTGACGTGTGACCACACTCACGGGTCTGAACGCCGTGGATGCTGCATGCAGTGCAGAAACTGAGCAGGGATAACAGAACCTCCTGGCTGAGTGACAGGAACGTCGTCATGTCCCGTTCCCATTCATCCGGCAGCAGGGCAGCAAGGCGAAAGTGCTCTGCCATCAGCGCCATGAATGCGGTACCTTCCTTCCCTGACGGCGCAGCGCTGGTCAGTGAGTAATGCCCACATTCCAGGTAAATTCTGGCGGGACTACTGTACGCCCCGCTGCCAAACACATTCAGGCAGAGCGTCCATGCCAGCAGTGCCAGAGATTTGTCCGGTTGCTGCATGAGTGCCGCCTGGACTGCCAGCGTGCGTTCGGAAGACATTTTCGTCAGCAGTGGCAGACTGATTTCCTCCACTGATGCTTTCTCCTGCACCTGTTCCGTGCGGTCAGCGTCGTCAGCCACGTCATCCTCACTGCGCAACTGCACACCACGCTGGACACATACGTTGCCATAACACCAGGACACCACCACACCGCTTCCGGCACGTATCTCCGGCGTCCACGCCCTGACCTTCGCCATGCAGCGCATCAGCTTCATTTCTGCTTCCAGCAGGTCGGATTCCTCACACTGATTTTCCAGCGCGTCGTAACGCGTCATCAGTTCGTTCAGGCGTTCTTCTTCCGCCTCCGTCAGCACCGCTTCCGGCTCCGGCAGACAGCGGTATGTTCCGGCATCCTCACGGCACTCACCGACAGGCTCCATGCGCCCGGCGCACCACTCCCAGCCTTCGGCTTCCCGAAGGTACTCTGCGACAGCCTGGAGTTTTTCCAGCAGAGCAGCATCAAGCGCCACACGGTCCACATAACCGTCCCCGTCATCGCTGAACAAATCAGTACGCAGTTCGTCAGGTGAGAAAGCATCAGCCCCCACGAAGCGGAATTTACTGTTCCCCGCCACCGCCACTTCACTTTCCGTAATCAGATTGCGGATAACCCGCACATCCGGTTTACCGCCCCATCCCGACTGACAGGCAGCTTCAAACACCTGCACCTGACGCGCGGTGTCGTTCTCCAGCGCCAGCGCCTGACAGTGTTCTGTGGTGATGCGGTCTTCTGCCAGCGCATCGAGGATGACAGGCGCAAGGTCTGCCAGTTTCAGCATTCGCTGAACGTGGCGGGGTGAATAGCCCAGCAAATCACCGATTTGCGCAGGTGTTTTGCCTTCCTGCGCCATTGCGCGGAATCCGGCAATCTGTTCGGCAGGGTGCATATCCCGACGATGACCGTTTTCAGTCATTGATGCCGCCGTCGCCAGTTCCTGCGGAATAACCTTCACGCGTACAGGCCAGTCAGCCGTAAGGATGTTGCGCTCTGCCAGCATGTTGAGTGCTGCCAGTCGGCGACCGCCTGCGGCGACACCGTAACGGTCACCTGGCAGGGCATGAACAACCAGATTCTGTAACAGGCCGACACCTTTAATGGAGTCCGCCAGTTCGCTGACGGACTCCGCAGAATACGGCACCGTGCGCACATTCAGCGGTGACTTAATCAGCGAGGCCAGCGGCACGCTCACTTCCTCCGTCTGCGCCAGCAGGGCAGACAGGACGGTTTCCTGCGTTTTTGCAGATTTACGGCTTGCTTTGCGGGTGGTGTCTGGTTCAGACTTTACTACTGACATGATTATTCCCCTTACGGTTTAGTTAATGTCTGCCGGACGTCATCCCCGTCCGGCACCTCTCTTACTTACGAATGCCGAAATCCCTGATGTACCGGTTCATCCAGTACCCGGCACAGTCCTCAAAATTCCAGGAGCGCCAGATCAACGTGCCATCCTGACGGACAACCAGGCGAAAATGCGTTCCCTGATCATCCTCGATAAAGACATTCCGGTACTGTGTAACAACGGTTTCAGCACACTCGCGGGTGAATGCCCCATCGGGTAGTTCCTGAATCATTTCATCGGATTTGTTCATCATCGTTCTCCGGTAATGCCCCACACATGGTGGGGCTGTCAGAAAAATCAGCCAGATCAGAATGGCGCATCATCGTCGAAGCCATAAGGAGGTTCTGGCTGTTGTTGAGGCTGAGGCTCTGGCTGCGCGGCCTTACGTCCACGGCCTTTCGTTTTCGCGCCACCTTTTTTCGTCGCGTCAGCACTCTGTGGCTGCCCATTCTGCTGAGGCTTCGGTTGCGCCTGAGCGTTCTGCTGTGGTGCACGTCCCAGCATCTGCACGGTGCCCGTGGTCTTAACAAGAATTTCAGTGACGTAACGGGTGATACCGTTATCTTCCCAGCTACGGGTGCGAAGCTGACCTTCGATGTAGACCTGCGCACCCTTGCGCAGATATTCACCTGCCACTTCCGCGAGCTTGCCGAACAGCACCACGCGGTGCCATTCCGTCTGCTCCCGCATCTCCCCCGTCTGTTTGTCACGCCAGCTTTCTGATGTGGCCACCTGCAGGTTTGCCACTGCGCCCCCGTTGGGGATGTAACGGACTTCCGGATCATTGCCCAGACGCCCGACGAGGATGACCTTGTTGATACCACGTGCACTCATAAGAACCTCCTGACTGAAAGATGTGAGATAAACCGGATACCGGCGACGGGACGTTCATGTGCCCCTTCAGAGGAGCGAAAGCTCCTCCTGCCGTCCACTTCTTCGGGGTTTCTCCCCGCAGTGGACCTTTCCGATGGGGGCCCGTTTACCGCCTCACGGGACAGCTGTCCGGGGGCGGACGCAAAATTTTTTGCCGGGTTCATGGCTAAAAATTTTGTGGCCGGTGCATCTCACCCTGGACAGATGGAACGGGAGGGGGTTACGTCTGCCCCCCGGAAAGTCCACAGCGGGAAACAGGCCGCAGGGGTGGCGGCAGGAGGGAGGACTGCTGCGCCATCAGGCGCAGTTTCCTCACACACCGTCAGGTGTGCAGGGAGCGCAGGTCACGGCGCGACAGGGGCGGCGCGACCGTAACGGTCGCTGCAAGCCCGGGTTTTCACGCATCGGACCGTAGCGGCAGCCCGAAACCGCGCCAGCGGGTTCGGCGGAGACTGGCGGGTGCGCCAGCAGCTGCCTGTCGGAGTCGGGCCTGACGACCGGATGCCGCCAGGCAGCCGGGAGCCGAAGTGGGCGCAATAAAAGACAACCATAAACGGTGACAGTGTCACGGAATATCACATCTATTCCTGGCATACAGCCATACACTACCTTCTGACCGGAAAGCCGGGCCGGCAGCGCCGCAGGCGCTGCACCCCGCGTTTCCGGCAGGCGTCAGCCTGCCAGGGGTTTTCGCGCGGGCTGACAGGCGGCCTCCACCGCCTGCCCCTGTATCACCTGTTTCTGCTGCCCTGTAAGATGTAGTGACCGCCCAGGAAAACCGCCTGCTGATTCGCCACAAAATCGCAGATTTCATCAACAATCTGCGCGGTGGTGAGCGGTTTCTGCCCCATTTCACGACGCCGCGCATTAATCACGGCCCTGTAATTACGCAGAATTTCGCGGGTTTCTGTGCTGATATTCATGACATCGTCTCCCCGTCCAGCGCCTGTAACACAACGTCCATTGCTTCGCGTTCCTCCCTGACGAATGCGTCACCGTCGCCCCCGTTCTCACTCCCGACGGCATACAGGCGCTTCATTTCACTGCCTGCCAG
>NZ_SZVK01000102.1:0-5399 GCF_005280595.1 Escherichia sp. MR
CTGATAGAAACAGAAGCCACTGGAGCACCTCAAAAACACCATCATACACTAAATCAGTAAGTTGGCAGCATCACCCCCACTTTATAAAATATGAAGATCTAGCTTATATCGATGTAGAACAAGCTAAAAAATTGAACAATGTAGTGATCCATGAAAAAGATGTACTTCTAAATATAACTGGAGCATCTATCGGACGAGTAAATATCGCTCCTGATGCTTTTATTGGCGGTAGGGTTAACCAGCATGTGGCAATAATTAGGTGCCAGCAATCTAAAATACTTCCAGAGTATTTACATATTTATATGGCGTCCCCATATATCCAGAGATGGATACAGGGTGAAAACTACGGAGCAACCCGCCAAGCATTAACTAAAAAAATGCTTGAGGAATTGTTAATTATTGTCCCACCGATAAAAACACAACACGAAATCGTTCGCCGCGTCGAGCAACTCTTCGCCTACGCCGACATCATAGAAAAACAGGTCAACAACGCCCTGGCACGCGTTAACAACCTGACGCAATCCATCCTGGCAAAAGCGTTCCGTGGTGAACTTACCGCCCAGTGGCGGGCCGAAAACCCGGAATTAATCAGCGGTGAAAACAGCGCCGCCGCGTTGCTGGAGAAAATCAAAGCTGAACGCGCAGCAAGCGGGGGTAAAAAATCCTGATCATTATTTTCTGGCGCACCTTTCCGGTGCGCTTTTTATTATTTCAGGCCAATTATAACTCACACGAATATATTTAAATCATTCCAGAAACTGCCCATTTTATTCTATTTTTAGCTGGACTTTCCCCATATTTACTGATGATATATCCAGGTATTTAGCGCGGTGCGGATGTGCGCCAACACACCCGCACCGCTCATCACAATCACTATTTATGGAGAATAGCAGTTATGACTGACACGCATTCTATTGCACAACCGTTCGAAGCAGAAGTCTCCCCGGCAAATAACCGTCAATTAACCGTGAGTTATGCGAGTCGCTACCCGGATTACAGCCGTATTCCCGCCATCACCCTGAAAGGTCAGTGGCTGGAAGCCGCCGGTTTTGCCACTGGCACGGCGGTAGATGTCAAAGTGATGGAAGGCTGTATTGTCCTCACCGCCCAACCACCCGCAGCCGAAGAGAGCGAACTGATGCAGTCGCTGCGCCAGGTGTGCAAGCTGTCGGCGCGTAAACAAAAGCAGGTGCAGGATTTTATTGGGGTAATTGCGGGTAAACAGAAAGTTGCCTGATAGATTGACCCGGTAGCGCCAAGTGCTACCGGGTATTATTCGCCGCATTATACCAACGCACTCTCCATCTGTTTTTCAAATGCCTGACGAATTAATCCCATAATATAAGGAAGTTGTGCGAGGTCGCTGAAACCAATTTCCACATCGCCATTGCCCCATCGCCCAACATTTGTCACATCTTTGGCAATACCTTTCGGATCGACCAGTTCATGAAACTGCATATTAAGCGACAATCGCAGTCGGCTTTTTTGCGGCACAACATCAACAAAATTCGTTTCCGCTTTAAACGCAATATACAGTTTTAAAACTTCCTGTGTGATCCCTGCGTCCAGGCACATAACTTCATCGCGAAGATGATCGAATAACACCCGACTATGCGAACCATCAGCAAGGAAAGGAAAATCATTCAGGCTGTAACTGGTTTTGTTCTCCGGCTGCCCCCGATAAACAGCTAAAACCTCTTCAGGAAGAGAAGGCGCTTGCCAGACCTGAACCGCGAGATCGGCCAGACGATCGGCACGGGCGCGAATGGCGGCTTCATCCCATTTTTCGCACTGTCCAAGACCGATATTCAAATAGAGCGGGCTATGCTTAAAGCCGTCTTCAATATCGCGTTTTTCCGCGAAAGGTCTGTCACTGTAGCGGGAGTTATAGCGCGTTAAAGTGAGATTCCCCAACGTATGCAACAATTCTTTATGAATACGCTGCCAGTCGCTTCCCAGCTCTTCGCGCCATTTAGCCGACAGGTTTTCGTTCTGCGGCATAATGTGCTCAATCGTAAACTCTTCCACGCGCTCTCTGCGTTTATCGTTTTCCAGTCGTCGTAACCAGTAGCTGCGACTGCGGAAGTTATAGAGATCGCGAACTTTTAATTCCCGTTTAAATTCATCATCGTTGGGAAAGCGACGATATGAAGGCAGGTTCATAAAATGCACCTGAATGCTTTCCAGATAATTTTCTTTATTAATGACTTTATAAAAAGTGGCAAACGTCTTGTTCAAAGAATTCGTCGGAATTGCACACACTGCACGACGGAAAACATAAGATTCAATTAAACGAATTATGCGCAGGAAATCTTCGTGAGACAAAACGCCATTTTTATAGTCATGATAAAGCGCCAGTAAGAAAGGATACGCCACATCGACCTTTAACTCGCGCAAATCCTGAAAAGCCGTAGCAAGCGATTTGTCACTTTCCTTACCCAATGCCATTGCACAGTAATACTCCGCGTAGATGTGTATATCTTCAACCAGCCGATCTACGCCTTTTTCAGCAACACTCTGGCTGCGGGCATGTAGTTTAAATGCCTCATAGACTTCATCTGTCCGAGGGATCTCCCCCGTTTTTACCGTCAGATAATGACGCATAAAACTGTCAAAATATTCGCTGTAACCTTGCTGACCAAAAGCGACTTCCATTGGACGCCAGTGATCTTCATACAACTGGGTTTGATGCTCTGGTTCGAGACCCATCAGAATAAAATTGCGCACCAGATCGGCCTGACTTAACGCCTTACCGGTGGAGTTCATACTTTCAAAAATCAGTTGCGGATTATCCTGACCACGATTAAGCGCCACATCGACAATTAATAACTTTGCTAACCCACGACATAAGGGGATCAAATCATCACCGAGTTTGGCAATTTGCTCATCAAAGAAAGTAAAGTTTTCCATTATTCGATGGGAATAGTTTTCTGGCATTGGTCTTTGTTTTATTAATGCCAGCAAACTGTCTTTATCGGTCTCGGTCAACAGTAATTTAAATCCTTTCTCACCGGACTCATAAGGATTGAGTAAATAATAATTACGCAATTTCATTGCCGAAAAGCCATCAAAAACTTCTTCTTCGCCAAGATGGCGCGATAAAGCCTCAATCAGCAACATTGCGGTCGTCAGCCGCTGTTGACCATCAATGACCAGCAACGGAGAAATACCGGAAACCTGATACAACCCCTGCTCTATATAAACAACCGAACCGATAAAATGCGCTGATATATCATCACGCTTTCCGGCACGAATGATGTCGTCCCAAAGTTGCCGACATTGTTGCTCTGTCCATGAATAGGTGCGTTGATAAATGGGAATAACAAACTGCTGCGAACGTTTTAAAAAATCGAGTAAACGGGCTTCTGTTGCTTTCATTCTGACGTCTTTCCGTGAAGCGATGATTTCACAATAATAAACACTTCCTTGTGAAGGTTATAGAGAAATCCTGTTTATCCGCGACGAACAGCCCCTCACTCCACATCCTCCCTGCGTAACCCAATATCCCTCAACCGTTCATCACTCATCTGCTGTAACACCCGCCGGGTCTGTTTTTTCAGCCACCAGCTTCTCACTGCCTGCCAGAGTTGTACGAAGCCAGTAAACGGCGCTTTAGCTTTGTTTTCATGAAATTCCATCTGCTGCCTCCTCATCTTTCAGAGGCTTAATCATCCGCCTTCTGGCAGTTCACAATACAGATGCAAATATTACTTTTATTTAACATACAGGCAGGTTAAAACAGCATCTGCATCCGGTTTTTTAGCCTCATCTGTACCGGTTTTTCTCTCTGTATGCTCCAAATAAGGAATACAGCATGACGCGTTATCAACATCTGGCGACTCTGCTTGCCGAACGGATTGAGCAAGGGCTGTATCGTCACGGGGAGAAATTGCCGTCGGTGCGCAGCTTAAGTCAGGAGCACGGCGTCAGTATCAGCACCGTGCAGCAGGCGTATCAGACGCTGGAAACGATGAAGCTCATCACTCCGCAGCCGCGTTCGGGTTATTTTGTCGCGCAACATAAAGCCCAGCCACCAGTGCCGCCAATGACGCGTCCGGTGCAGCGCCCGGTAGAGATTACCCAGTGGGATCAGGTGCTGGATATGCTGAAAGCGCATAGCGATAGTTCTGTTATTCCGTTCAGTAAAAGCACGCCGGATGTCGAAGCGCCCAGCCTGAAACCGCTCTGGCGGGAGCTAAGCCGGGTGGTGCAGCATAATCTGCAAACCGTTCTCGGTTATGACTCATTAGCCGGTCAGCGGGTATTGCGCGAGCAGATTGCCCGTCTGATGCTCGACAGCGGCTCGGTGGTCACTGCCGATGACATCATTATCACCAGCGGCTGCCATAACTCGATGTCGCTGGCGTTAATGGCGGTGTGTAAACCGGGCGATATTGTCGCGGTCGAATCCCCGTGTTATTACGGTTCAATGCAGATGCTGCGCGGTATGGGCGTGAAAGTGATTGAAATCCCAACCGATCCAGAAACCGGTATCAGCGTTGAAGCTCTGGAACTGGCGCTGGAACAGTGGCCGATTAAAGGCATCATTCTGGTGCCAAACTGCAATAATCCGCTGGGATTTATTATGCCGGACGCCCGCAAACGAGCCGTTCTCTCTCTCGCTCAGCGTCATGATATTGTGATTTTTGAAGATGATGTCTACGGCGAACTGGCAACGGAGTATCCACGCCCGCGTACTATTCATTCATGGGATATCGATGGTCGGGTGCTGCTGTGCAGTTCGTTCAGTAAAAGCATTGCGCCAGGCCTGCGCGTGGGCTGGGTCGCGCCGGGGCGATATCACGATAAACTGCTGCATATGAAATACGCCACCAGCAGCTTTAATGTACCGTCCACGCAAATGGCGGCGGCGACGTTTGTGCAGGAAGGTCACTATCATCGCCATATCCGGCGGATGCGGCAGAATTATCAGCGCAATATGGCGCTTTATACCTGCTGGATACGGGAATATTTTCCCTGCGAAATCTGTATTACGCGCCCGAAAGGCGGATTTTTACTGTGGATAGAATTGCCTGAACAGGTCGATATGGTCTGCGTCGCGCGGCAATTGTGCCGCATGAAAATCCAGGTGGCGGCAGGCTCGATTTTCTCAGCTTCCGGTAAATACCGTAATTGCCTGCGCATCAACTGCGCTTTGCCGCTCAGCGAAACCTACCGCGAAGCACTGAAGCAAATTGGCGAGGCCGTGTATCGGGCAATGGAATAAATACGGCATCGTGACGACGCGCCTGAATTTCCTCTGACGAATAGCTTGTGGCTCGTTTTGTCTCTATAGCAACATCTCTACGTTCCAGCATGGCTTAGGCTTTGTTGAATAAATCAGATTTCGGGTAAGTCTCCCCCGTAGCGGGTTGTGTTTTCAGGCAATACGCACGCTT
>NZ_SZVK01000103.1:0-5259 GCF_005280595.1 Escherichia sp. MR
CAGTAGCAGTAGCAGTAGCAGTAGCAGGAACATCATCAGTAACAGACAAATGACAGGCATGAAGAAACAGAAGCCCCCGTCAGAACTTCCGCGTAATGAAAGGGGCGGCGCGTGAGCGCGGCCCCTTTCAGCGCCACCGGCGCGCGGTCTTTTCCCGACGCGGACAGACAGGCATTTATCCTCCCGCCTGCCCGGCGTCTTCAGGCCCGCAGACGAATAATCATCGTCGGAACACGGGTATAAGCAAACGTGCCGCGCGGCAGCTCCTCGCGGACGTCAGAAAACGGCAACAGCTTCTCCTGCTGGCGCGGCCCGTTCAGACAGACGGCGACCAGCACACCACCCGGACGCAACAGGGAAAAAGCCCGCAGGATATGCCGGATATCCTGCCCGTGACTGAACGGCGGATTCATGATAACCCGGCTGTAATACTGCACCGGCTGCCATTCCATGAAGTCGCCACACTGAACCCTGACACCGTTAAAATTTTCCCGCAGATACCGGACCAGCCCGCTGTTAATCTCCACCGCATCACACATGGCCCCCGGCGCGGTATCCCGAATCGCCCGCAGTATGGCTCCGGTCCCGGCAGAGGGTTCCAGAATGTGATCACGGTTGCTGATTTCCGCCAGCGTCACCAGGCGATCGCAGACCGGGGCAGGTGTCACAAAAAGCTGAGATTCAGCCCGGATTTCAGCAACCGGCGCGGCGTTATCCAGCCTTGCGCGCATCAGCCGGATACGTTCTCTTAACTGACTGTGCATGTCATTATCTCCGTCATCCCCCGGGGATTTCCCGGGGGGATATACCTTATTTCTGTGGGATTTCCGTGATTTTCATGTCGGTGATATACACATTCACCAGACGGAAATTATTGTCCATTGTGCGGCGGTAGCGGTATGCCCCGTGGTCTTCTGCTTCTGCCACACTGCGCACGGCCTTACAGTCCCGGGGCAGGGCGGCCCACTGTGCCTTTGTCATTTCCCGGAAACCTTCCCCCGGATAGTTGACTACCGGCGGGCGCTTCGCGGCCTGGCTGGCGATGGCAGCCTCTTCTGCCGATGGTGCTTTGTAGTCCGTGATGCGATCGGGCGTCACTTTCATCGTGCCGCTGTACCCGAGAAAACTGTAATTCGGCGTTGTGACTGAACTCACCGCCCCGTTGCTTTTGTTCACGCGGATGATGGTCAGCCACTCGCCCCGGCTGAAAACCTGTCCGCCCGGCTCAAAATCCTGTATCCGGGTAACCACGCCGCCGCTTTCGTCCAGCATGGCACGCTCATAGATCAGGCGGTTCTGATAGTGGTTAACCCAGCGTTGCTGATGCTGAATCTGCCGTTCATGACAGCGGATCGCAATTTCGCGGGCCTGCTCCGTGGTGATGATGTCATCATCCAGGGCCGACCATAACGACCGGCTCCCTTCATACTGGCTTTTTTCTGCCGGGCGCGGATACGTATCCAGCGGGAAACAGGCGCTGATATGGTCATGACTGCTGATGAGTTTTGCCATATTCAGATCCAGCGATTCAGCCCGCCACATCGTCAGATATTTCTGCGACTGCGCGATGGTCTTTTCAGCCTTGCGCAAATCAGCTTCGATTTTTTTGATACGACGCCAGCGAACGTCCGGACGTTCTTTATACTTCGCGTGAAGCAGTGCCGACCGCGCCCGCTCTTCCCAGTATTCCGCACGTTCAAAGAGCATCACGGCTCGTTTCATGCCGTTTTCAATACGCTGCGCATCACGACGGGCGCGGCGTTCGCTGTGATGCCCCACAAGAATGGGCTGACCGGGCGGGATCATCGCGGCCAGTCTTTCCACTTCATCAAGTGCCTGTGCGGATTCACTGGCCCGCTTTCCGCTGTATCCGGTAAACCGCTCCGCCCGAGCTTCCTGACGTTCAGCGAGCGTGCTGTCTTCATCCTCAATCTCTCCGGCAAGTGAGAGGAGCACGTCTTCCCGGCCCGGTGTCCAGGCCGGCGCCACAAACAGCGCCTGTTTTGGTGCCCAGCGGAAACCGGCATCATGGACTTTTTTATACGTCTCCGGATCAAGACGTGACGCGGCATACAGGCGCAGTTTGTTGTCATCCGGTGAGTAGGTCGCGCGGTACATCTGCACAGGGCTGGCGGCTTCCGGGGCGGTCATGGTGATTGCTGCTAATGTCATAAAATGTTCTCCTTCCGTTTGTTGCCGCCCCTCGCGGGGCGGCTCACCTCATCAGTTAAAAGCGCGTTTCAGTTCGAGTGTGCGGAGCACCTGCCCGAAAGCCGTGTTTTTCATGGCGGGGATGTGTACACCACGCCCCCGGTGAAAACTCCGGGCAATGTGTCGCCCGAAGGCTTTCAGCACGGGGTCAATTTCCGGCGCGGGGATGTCTTCGCGTCTGAAACGGGGATGACGGCGGGGCTTTACAGCCGCTGCGGAAGGTGAAACAATACTTACTGTCATAAATGAAACTCCTTATGACTGTTGAATGGAGCCGCAAAAACTGTTCGTGCAGTCTCTGCGGCATGGATTAAGCAGGTCCCTGACCTGCTTTTTTCATATCTGCGTCTGACGTTCTCCGGTGTTTTCCTCCTTCTGTTTCTGCGTTCTCATTACCTGCCAGCCGGATGACTGACAGAACACATAAATGCGTATTGCCGGAGCCTGAAATAAATCCTGATTTTTAAAGAACATCACCCGTTGAGTTTCGGGAGCCGCGGTTTTGACGTTTCGCGGGAACCTGCTGCTGTATTCCCTGTGGTATGAACTTCACCCGTTTGAGAACCTTCGCCGCAAGGGGCATCACTGCCACGGCCTGACGCACCTGTCCTGGGCAGAACGCAAAATTTTTTACCGGGTTTTGGGTAAAAAATTTTGTGGGCTGTTCATTTACCCTGGACAGTCAGTGCGGCAGGTTGTGGCTGTATCAGCCCCCGGCGACAGGGACTCAAACGGGTGTGTGGCACCCGGCAGGCAATGAGCAGGGACCCGCCGCAACGACGGAGAGCGCGTGCGCGAAACGGCGTTGCGCCTCACATCCCGGCGGCCTTTTGCCGGGATGCCAGGAGCGCAGGCCACGGCGCGACAGAGGCGGCGCGACCGGAACGGTCGCTGCAAGCCGGGGGTTTTGACGCATCGGACCGTAGCGACAGCCCGAAACCGCGCCAGCGGGTTCGGCGGAGACTGGCGGGTGCGTCAGCAGCTGCCTGTCGGAGTCGGGCCTGACGACCGGATGCCGCCAGGCAGCCGGGAGCCGAAGGTGCGCCGGCAGACAGGACAACACTGCAATAGTCAGAATCAGAGCAGCAGAGAAAAGAACAACAACAACAGGAACAGGGTCATACCATCAGAAAAAAACATTCCGGACACATCACAAACGGGAAGGGTAACGGGCGACGCGCCAGCGTGGCCCGCTTCCCTTCCGGCAGGCACCAGCCTGCCAGGGGTTTTCGCGCGGGCTGACAGGCGGCCTCCACCGCCTGCCTCTGTATCACCTGTTTCTGTTACCCTGCAGGATGTAGTGACCACCGAGGAAAACCGCCTGCTGATTCGCCACAAAATCGCAGATTTCATCAACAACCTGCGCGGTGGTGAGCGGTTTCTGCCCCATCTCACGACGTCGTGCATTAATCACGGCCCTGTAATTACGCAGAATTTCGCGGGTTTCTGTGCTGATATTCATGACATGTGCTCCCCGTCCAGCGCCTGTAACACAACGTCCATTGCTTCGCGTTCTTCCCTGACGAATGCGTCACCGTCGCCCCCGTTCTCACTCCCGACGGCATACAGGCGCTTCATTTCACTGCCTGCCAGCGCCATCACTTTTTCCAGCATCACCGCCGGGACTGTCACATGACGGCTGGCGCGCTTTTCTTCCATCAGCTCACGAACAACGTCGTGAACAACGCTGACATCCGCACCATGCTCAAAGGCATCGTCCAGTCGCTGCATGACGGTTTCCAGCTCATCGTCTGACAGGTTCCAGTCCTGGGCTATGTGACGCACATCCCCACGGGTCAGCACCACGGCAAAAACACATTCACTGTCCGGCACGTCTGTATCCAGTACATCGCGGATGATTTCTTTAACAGTACAGTACATGTTCTCGTCTCCTTTACAGGGGCGGCATTGCCGCCCCGTCCGTTAATCAGTCCAGAGCCGCGTAAATCGCGTTGCATTCAGGGTGAAATTCGATGTGACGCCACAACTGCGCATCGCGCATCCGGTAAAGCTGGGTCAGTCCTGCATCCCCGCTGTCGTGGTACAGCCACAACTGGCGGTTAATCACAAGGGAGGTCAGGATGATGCCTGCGGCATCAGCACTCACGGTACGGTCAAACCAGTTTGCACCGTTCACCATGTGGAAACGGTCGCCATCCGGCATCATGTAACCGCCACCGTCCGGCAGGCGGATGAAGTGCCAGAAGCCGCCCTGATATTCCGGCATCATTTTTTGCGCCAGCGCGTACACATACGCCTCGGCATACAGAAAATCGTTGCCAAACAGGTAAGGCAGAAAGGAGAGACGGTCGCACTCTTCAACATTCAGAGTGACAGGTTTCGCATATTGCATGATGTTTTCCTCCGTTGTTCACATATTCCGCGACACCGGGCGGTGCCGTGCCTCCAGAAAAGCCGGGCGATAAGGCGGGGATGCACAGGGCGCAAGGGAAGCCGCAGCCTGACGCACACGGCTGACGGGAGTTGCAGGGTGAGGCCGCGAAACCTGAGCGGACGAACGACCGGAAAATCACGGCAGACGGGAAGGAGGGACCGGGTGACCGCAGCGGCGAAGCGTACCCTTGCATCAACGCCAGCCCGGCTAAGATGGAGGCACGGCACAGCCCGCACACGACACGGTGGCCACATAACTGAAAACCCACAAGGCCATGCCTGCATGGCCGGGTAAAGCGGAGCCGGCGGCGACTTCCTTTGTGCTCTGTCCGGGGACCGGCAGGAAAAAGGCGGGGATTTTCCCCGCCATCATCAGCCCCTGATTTTTGTCAGGGCATCCGCCATGCTGCGGATTTCGGCCCGGGCTTCCCGGACAACTTCCCGCAGAACACCACGGTCAAACCAGCGGCGGGGCGGTTCATCCGGTATACGCAGCACATCGCAGGCCAGCCCACTGGACAGGATATGCTCAATACACTCACTGACCAGATACATTTCCACCGACGAAAAACGTGCGCCCCGGTTCACGATGGCATCGAGCACCACGGGCAGGTTTTCGTCATCTTCATCGAGCCAGCAGGGGTGATCGCTTTC
>NZ_SZVK01000104.1:0-4693 GCF_005280595.1 Escherichia sp. MR
CGGTGGAGCTGCATGACAAAGTCATCGGGCATTATCTGAACATAAAACACTATCAATAAGTTAGAGTCATTACCAACACTTAAATTTGCCGACAGGGCCGATTTTTCGGCCTTTATGGATAGCACTGGCTATTATGATGATGAGTCGATGCAGGATGATATTCTTATTGACGTGATAGGTAACGTGTACAAAGAAACCGGAGAACTGAATGAAGATGGCGAACCGGTATGTGTTAAGGAAGACGAATATTTTGTAAACGTGCGCATCATTAATGATGTGAAAACACCGTCAATATTCGATGAATACGTGGTTGCTGTTGAGCATCAACTTCGTGGCTGGATGTGAGGAAGAAAAATGGCTACATCGACAGTAATTCCTGATGACATCAAAACGCTAAAATCCGACGTTAGCAAATTAAAAAACGATCAAGGAAGCTACGCAACAAAATCATATGTAGACAGCAAAGATGAAACCGTTGGTGACTGGTCTGCTTCATGGTATCAGCAAGTATTGCCAACTAGCGGAGCTATATTTGGGAGAAAACTCCGCTCAACTCACAGGACGGCAGGTGTTGAGGATGCGTATTGCGAACTATACCTCAAAAAATGGATAGACAGTCCAGGTAACGCAATGGCGCGCCTTAACCTGAACGATAACGGGACAAACATTTGCTGGGACTTTACCAACCTTTATGGCGGTACGATGATTTTTCCCGGTGACAGCGGATACCTCAAAATGGGTAACTGCCTTATGTCATACAGCAAGCGTGGAAGTAACGCGCTTATTAAATTTGATTACACCGACACATTACAGATCAAATATGCTAATCATGGGTCAACCATGACATTAAACACACAGGGAACCGCTCACGCTGGCGTAACAACTAGACTATGGGGTAATTCTAGCCGTCCGGTTGTTTATGAAGTTGGCGTAGATGAGGCTCTGTATATGTTCTACGCACAGAAAACTACCAGCAATACCTACGAATTAACGGTTAACGGCGCGTGCAATGCAAGTGCATTTAATCAAGGCTCTGACCGGGATCTGAAAGACAATATTCAGGTGATCGATAATGCAACCGACCGCATTCGTAAAATGAACGGCTATACATACACGCTTAAAGAAAACGGTATGCCTTACGCTGGTGTTATTGCACAAGAAACCCTGGAAGCCATCCCCGAAGCCGTAGGGGCTATGATGAAATATCCAGACGGCGGGAGTGGATTAGATGGAGAAGAAGGTGAACGGTATTACACTGTAGATTATTCTGGTGTTACTGGCTTGCTTGTTCAGGTAGCCAGAGAGTCAGACGACAGGATAACAGCACTGGAAGAAGAAAACGCAGAATTAAGACAAAGATTATCTGCAATTGAGGCGGCGCTTGCGTCTAAATAATATTAAGGGGCCGAGCGCCCCATTTTATTGGGTAGGATGAAAATGGATATAACACCTTTCCTTCATGCACTTTGTGCTGTGGCTGCGCAGCTACTGATTGGTCTTTTTACCGGGAACTGGGCTTACGGAGCGATAGCCGGTTGTACGTTCTTCATTGCGCGTGAACACACCCAGGCAGAATATCGCTGGATCGAAATGTTCGGGCATGGCAAGCGAATGAATATGCCGTGGTGGGGCGGTTTTGATACACGTGCATGGGATGTGGCAAGCCTGATGGATTTTGCTGTGCCGGTGGTGGCGTGTCTGCTGGTCTGGCTGTTGGTTAATCGTGGGTGAAAAAAGGTGAGCTGTATATGCAACGGAGGAAGAAACCCCGTTGCTGGAAGCCTGGAAAAAGTATCGGATGCTGCTAAACCGTGTGGACACTTCCGTAGCACCAGATATCGAGTGGCTTATTCAACCATAATAAACAGTATGTATATCATAGGTTATTAATTGTGAGTTTTTTCGGTGTGTTATTTGTTTGTTTGATGTTATGCTTTTGCGCCCCAAAAAGTTGTTTAGATGTATTTTATCAATTGATTTTCAATATCGTTTAATAAAGAAAAATTAAGTAAGCTGGATGTTGGTTTTTTGTTAATTGAATGGTTCTAATAATGTTTTTTTACTGTTGTTGAATGTGACTTGATAAGAAATGCAAGTAAAAATGATACTCTTTTTATTTTAAATTCAAACGGTTGACATATATATAGCAAGAGGTTTCAGGTGCGTTGTAGTGAGTTTATGTTAATAAAAAGCATAGTAATCGTTGAAAAAATGTAACTTTGAAATACGTTAGAATAAAAAACAATATACATATAATAATTTAATCTTAAATGAAATTTATTAAAATTTGCAAACTATAATTTTGTGTATAAAAATATAAATGCACATCATCCTGATTATGATTGTGTATTTAATTGGTTGTTATTTGACTACTATCAACTTGTTTTAATTTTATGATAGGTGCAAGATGGATTATGTTTGCTCCGTAGTTTTCATCTGTCAATCATTTGATTTAATTATAAACAGGAGAGTTATCTCGTTCAAAAAAAATTCATTGTTTATTGTAAGCGACAAAATTAGAAGAGAGTTACCAGTATGCCCCTCTAAACTAAGAATTGTTGATATAGATAAGAAAACATGTTTATCCTTTTTTATCGACGTGAATAATGAGTTGCCTGGCAAATTTACTCTTGATAAGAATGGCTATATTGCTGAAGAGGAACCTCCATTATCGCTTGTTTTTTCTCTGTTTGAAGGGATTAAAATAGCAGACTCACACTCCCTTTGGTTAAAAGAAAGACTATGTATATCCTTACTTGCCATGTTCAAAAAACGCGAAAGTGTAAATTCATTTATACTAACAAATATAAATACATTTACCTGTAAAATTACTGGAATAATCAGTTTTAATATTGAGCGGCAATGGCATTTAAAAGATATTGCGGAATTGATTTATACGAGTGAAAGTTTAATAAAAAAAAGATTAAGGGATGAAGGAACGTCATTTACTGAAATATTGAGAGATACTAGGATGAGGTATGCAAAAAAACTCATAACTTCAAACTCTTATTCTATCAATGTCGTAGCCCAGAAATGTGGCTATAACAGTACTTCATATTTCATATGTGCATTTAAAGATTATTATGGTGTCACGCCATCTCATTATTTTGAGAAAATAATCGGCGTCACAGATGGAATAAACAAAACAATTGACTGATAATATTTATTACAAGTTGTCTACATGTTAATTATAATATTATACAGCGTGTTTTTTGATGTGATATTCTGGAACCATTAATTTGTAATTGGGTTGCTGTCGCCTATTTTATACACACTATAATTGATGGTTTTCTATGTGATTTAGTTAATAACCTTCTGGGTTTATTTTAAGGGTTAATTGTTACATTGAAATGGCTAGTTATTCCCCGGGGCGATTTTCACCTCGGGGAAATTTTAGTTGGCGTTCTTAAAATGTGTACTTAAGACCAGCAGTAGTGATGAAGTTATAGTTTTCTATGCCTGCTCCATTTTTGCTGTAGTCTGAAGTGTTATTATTGTGATCATAAAGTGAAGTATTACCTTTTTTATTCGTAACCCGATTCCATGCGCCTTCAACATAAACTTTTGCGTTAGGTGTGACGTAATAACCTGCATTGACTGCAACAGAATAGTAATTTTGGTCTTTGACCTTACTGCGATAAGTGATTCTTTTTCCCGGGTCATAGTGTTCATCGTTATCAGATGATTCCACCCAGCCGCTGTATTTAAATGTGCCACCTAGCTCAAAATCTTCATAACGATAACTTCCAGTCAAGCCAATGTAGGGCATTTTAAAACGTTGTTTGTAGCCGATTGCTCTTTCTCTATTCGGGAAGGAGCCGATATCATCTCTGAATCCCTCCTCAGAACTGTAGATATAGGAACCACCTCTGGCTGTAAAGCTATAACGGCTTTCCTGATATCCGGCCATGAGTCCCAGGCGGTAATTGGGTTCGTTGAGGAGCCAGCCTTTGATATTCAGATCAAATTCGTTGGCATAATTGAGTTGTGTATCAGGATGTCTACTTTCATCCGTCCAGGTTCCGGGGTTACTGGAATCCATCCAGTCCTGATCGACCATATTGCCACCTCGGCTGCCGAGTGTTGTCCAGCCAGCAGCCCCGATAGATATCTGAGGCATCAAATCCCAATTAATTGCACCTTTAATAATTGCAGCGTTATTGAATTTCCAGTCAAGTTGACTGACTTTTCGGCTTCCTTCTTCGGCTAGATAAACACGCTCTTTTGTTTTTCCGCTCAGAGTTCCAAGACTAATGTCCGCATTTATGTTGTCAGGAGTAAACGATAAAGTCTCGGTAGAAGCAAAAGAGTTGATCGCAATAGGGGTTGTCAGAACTATTCCCAGAAGTTTCGCCCGCATAAAAGTTCTCCATTCAATCGTTTTAATGATTGAATATGTATTTTTTATATCTAACTTAATGAGTCAATTACATATTGCTCCACTGTTTATATTTTGTTTAGTATTGAATGATTATCACAATGCGCTATCTGTTTTTGGTTTAATTATCTATTATTGTTTCATATTGCGGTTTTACTGTGTGGTTTTTTTGGCTTTGTTGAATAAATCGAACTTTTGCTGAGTTGAAGGATCAGATCACGTATCTTCCCGACAACGCAGGTGATGCTGCCAACTTACTGATTTAGTGTATGATGGTGTTTTTGAGGTGCTCCAGTGGCTTCTGTTTCTATCAGC
>NZ_SZVK01000105.1:0-4546 GCF_005280595.1 Escherichia sp. MR
GATAGAAACAGAAGCCACTGGAGCACCTCAAAAACACCATCATACACTAAATCAGTAAGTTGGCAGCATCACCCGCCGTCTGGAAGTGAAAAACCGTACCCAGGCGGCGATGATGTTAAATATCTCCTCCTGAAGAGGATAATTTTACAGCCAGCAGGAAGTTCGCGGCTGGCTGTAAAAAATATTATGGTTCGCCGTATAAACCAATTAAACGGCGTACCACACCGTTGGTCCAGCCAAAGCCATCCTGCAATGGATATTCGCCCCCGCCGCCCTCGCGGGGGATACCATCGGCAATATGGTATTTCTCGATCAGTTTGTGCTGTTCCAGATAGAACTGATTCACCGTCTTCAGCCAGCTACGCGCAATCTCATCACCCAGATGGTCATCACCGTACATTTTAAATCCCTGAATCGCCATCCATTGTAACGGTGCCCAGCCGTTGGGTTTATCCCACTGTTCACCGGTTTCATACTCGCTTGCCAGAATCCCGCCCGGCGTCAGTAATCGGCTTCGCACGGCATTTGCCAGACGGTCGGCCTGTTCATGGTTCGCCATGCCCACATATAACGGCACAATGGCAGCAGCGGAAAAGAGTGCCTGCTGTTCGCGCCGCCAGTCGTAATCGCGGTAGATACCATTTTCATCATCCCAGAGATAATGGTTTACCGCATCGCGGCGGGCATTGGCTTTCTGGCGGAACAGCGTTTCCGTCTCCTTATCGCCTTTCAGCGACGAGATGTTGGCGATGGCGCTCTCCAGTTTAAACAGGAAAGCATTAAGATCGATGGGGATGAACTGAGTGGTACGAATGCTCGCCAGGCGACCCGCGTCTCGCAGCCAACGGGAAGAGTAATCCCAGCCAGAAGCTGCGCCCGCGCGTAAATCGCGGTACACCTCGTTGGGCGGGCGACCAGAATGTTTTGCGGTTTCTACGTCTTCAAGCCAGGATTCGTCACGCGGCGTGTCGCGATCGTCCCAGTAACGGTTGAGCAGCGATCCGTCGGGCATTCGCACAACATGGCGATAGGCCTGATTAGGGATCAGCGATTCTGCGCCGTCCATCCAGAAGGCATATTCCATTTTAAGATGCTCAAGGTAACGGCGCGCGCCGCGTACACCATCTTCTTCAAACAGCTCCACCATCAGCGCGAACACCGGTGGCTGCGAGCGGCTCAAATAATAGGTGCGGTTGCCGTTGGGGATGTGCCCATAGTTTTCGATCATCCAGGCGAAGTTATCGGCCATGCATTTCAGCAAATCTTCACGCCCGCTTTCCGCCAGCCCCAGCATGGTGAAATAGGAATCCCAGTAGTAGGTTTCGCTAAAACGACCCCCTGGAACAATGTACGACTGCGGCAGCGCCAGCAGAGAAGACCACGGGATGTGATCCTGTGGCTCGCGGGTTAATACCGGCCATAGCTGGTCGATATGCTCTTTCAGTGAGTTTTGCGGGTTCGATACATATTCACTGGAGTAAATCTCCGGTAACCAGAAGTGATTTTCAACGAATCGGCGCAAATCGAAATCACGATGACGGCGCACTTTACGATAGCGGATTAAGATATCCAGCGGGTCCATTTTGGGAGCGCAGTCAGGAAACGTTTTACTGTCGGGGAAAATTTTTGCTGACTGGACATGTTCGAAAAGTTCGAGATAGCGGTCAGCAGGTGTTAGTGCGTCAGAGGCTGGCAGCCCCTCAATCATTTCGGGTTCTGGCTCTGCCTCGATCATCTCATCCAGTTTTAATTCATACGGGTCCAGCTCATAACAGAGATCGACCTCGATCGTCAGTTCGTCTGGATTAGGGTTTTGAATTTTCTGATTGAGCATAAGGATCCGACCTCCGAAATTCGTCGCTAATTATCGGCTTTCCTTTAAGCGTAGTCATTCGCTCCGGTCGATGGGCGACGAAGCGTGCGGTGGATCACGTTTATTAATGGGACAAAAAATATAACGCGCTAATATCAATGGAATTTATAAAAATACGGATTTCGTGTTGTTTTTCATTTTCAGAACATTCAATCATGGTCTCCCCCGTAATCATGATATGCCATTCCTGATCTGGGTAATAGGCACAGGCTATCTTATTGATAGTTTATATTCATGTAATTGATTGATTCCTATCAAAAAGCGCATCTCCCTGTTTTTTATGATGGCTTTGTCTCGCAGAGACGTTTGCAGCATTCTGGAAAATTTTCTGGGTCACAATAACTCACTACCGTGAGGGAAGAATAATGAAAATGGTCTCACGTATTACCGCGATCGGCCTGGCTGGCGTCGCGATTTGCTATTTAGGATTATCTGGTTATGTGTGGTACCACGATAATAAACGCTGTAAACAGGCTAATGTTCAGGCATCTGCTGTCAGTGAAAATAATAAGGTTTTAGGTTTTCTCCGCGAAAAAGGATGCGACTATTGCCATACGCCTTCCGCAGAATTACCCGTCTATTATTATATTCCTGGCGCGAAACAGTTGATGGATTACGACATTAGGATCGGATATAAATCTTTTAACCTCGAGGCAGTGCGTGCGGCTCTGCTGGCAGATAAACCCGTTTCGCAAAGCGATCTGAACAAGATTGAATGGGTGATGCAGTATGAAACTATGCCGCCAACGCGTTATACCGCACTGCACTGGGCGGGTAAGGTGAGTGATGAAGAGCGGGCGGAAATACTCGCCTGGATTGCAAAACAGCGCGCGGAATATTACGCCAGCAATGACACCGCGCCGGAGCATCGCAATGAACCGGTGCAGCCCATCCCGCAAAAACTGCCTACCGATGCGCAAAAAGTGGCGTTGGGTTTTGCGCTGTATCACGATCCCCGTTTATCGGCTGATAGCACCATTTCTTGCGCTCATTGCCATGCGCTGAATGCGGGAGGTGTTGATGGTAGAAAAACATCGATTGGCGTCGGTGGTGCGGTCGGGCCGATTAATGCGCCGACGGTGTTTAACTCGGTGTTTAACGTTGAGCAATTCTGGGATGGTCGTGCGGCAACATTGCAGGATCAGGCGGGTGGGCCGCCGCTGAATCCGATTGAAATGGCGTCCAAATCCTGGGACGAAATCATTGCGAAGTTGGAAAAAGATCCTGTGCTGAAAGCGCAGTTCCTCAAAGTTTATCCGCAAGGTTTCAGTGGTGAAAATATTACTGACGCAATTGCTGAATTTGAGAAAACATTAATTACGCCGGATTCACCGTTTGATAAATGGTTGCGTGGTGATGAAAATGCGCTGACGGCGCAGCAGAAAAAAGGTTATCAATTATTTAAAGATAATAAATGTGCAACGTGTCATGGCGGTATTATTCTCGGTGGACGTTCTTTCGAACCGCTGGGTCTGAAAAAAGACTTTAATTTTGGTGAAATTACGGCGGCAGATATTGGCCGTATGAATGTAACTAAAGAAGAACGCGATAAACTGCGTCAGAAAGTCCCCGGTTTGCGTAACGTTGCGCTAACGGCACCGTACTTCCATCGCGGTGATGTGCCGACGCTGGACGGGGCGGTGAAACTGATGCTGCGCTACCAGGTCGGTAAAGAGCTGCCGCAGGAGGATGTGGATGATATCGTGGCTTTCTTGCACAGCCTGAACGGAGTTTACACACCGTATATGCAGGATAAACAATAATTAATTCGATCGCCCGACAGGAATGTTTGGGCGATTTTTATTACGATAATAAAGTCTGTTTTTAATATTATCATGTTAAATGTTTATATTATAAAAAGCCTTTTTTCTGTTTAGGATTTTGTTATTTAAATTACACCCGTAACGCCTTGCGTCCATTCCAGATAAATCCTACTTTTTTATTGCCTTCAAATAAATTTAAGGAGTTCGAAATGGACCAGAAGCTGTTAACGGATTTCCGCTCAGAACTACTCGACTCGCGTTTTGGCGCAAAGGCAATTTCAACTATCGCGGAATCTAAACGTTTTCCGCTGCACGAAATGCGCGATGACATCGCATTCCAGATTATCAATGATGAATTATTTCTCGACGGTAACGCCCGTCAGAACCTGGCGACTTTCTGCCAGACCTGGGACGACGAAAATGTTCATAAGCTGATGGATCTGTCGATCAACAAAAACTGGATCGATAAAGAAGAATATCCGCAGTCCGCAGCTATCGACCTGCGTTGTGTAAACATGGTTGCCGACCTGTGGCACGCGCCTGCGCCGAAAAACGGTCAGGCCGTTGGCACCAACACCATTGGTTCTTCCGAGGCCTGTATGCTCGGTGGGATGGCAATGAAATGGCGTTGGCGCAAACGAATGGAAGCCGCAGGTAAACCGACCGATAAACCCAACCTGGTGTGCGGGCCGGTGCAAATCTGCTGGCATAAATTTGCCCGCTACTGGGATGTGGAACTGCGCGAGATCCCTATGCGCCCCGGTCAGTTGTTCATGGATCCGAAACGCATGATTGAAGCCTGCGACGAAAACACCATCGGCGTGGTGCCGACTTTTGGTGTGACCTACACCGGTAACTATGAGTTCCCGCAACCGCTGCACGATGCGCTGGATAAATTCCAGGCCGACAC
>NZ_SZVK01000106.1:0-4356 GCF_005280595.1 Escherichia sp. MR
TGATAGAAACAGAAGCCACTGGAGCACCTCAAAAACACCATCATACACTAAATCAGTAAGTTGGCAGCATCACCATCAAGTTCGTAGGTCAGATTGACATTGATATAATCTTTGTCTTTTACGCGATCCAGCCTGGTTTTTGCAACGAAAGCATCGATTTGGGCAACGTCTTCTCCGCGATTGATAATGTTAATCTGATTAAATTTCGACTCGCTTTCACCCCCCGGAAATTTCTTTTCTTCTAATCGCGTCAGAGAATTAATGGTAAAACTCTTCGCCGTTACTTTGCTTATTGGCGATAATTTCAGGACAATATCTTCGACCTTGCCTTCAATATCCAGGTTAGACAATGAACTATCATCACCATTAAAAGTAAACTGGCCTTCACCAAAGGAAAACTCTCCATACTCTGCAGGGGCAACATCTAATGTCGTGGAAAATGAGCCACCAAACGCGAATCGCAATTTCGCTTCAACGGGCGATTTATTTTTCGAGGCGATAAATAGCGGTTGTGTCAGTTCATTATTCACTAAGTTCACTTTTGCCGCTGCCAGTGCGGGGATGACATTACCACGCATTAACATTGTGATGGGTAACGGACCGTGCTCAATATCTACATCAAATGCAACTTTCTGGCCTGGTTTGATATTGAGATCGGGTGCACCGTTATCAAATATAATTTGCATCTGAAAATGGGAATTAAAAAAACCTTTTTCAAAATTTTTATAACTTAATGTCATCGCGTAGGCATGTTCACCTTTCTTTTTAACATCGTTAAAATCTTTAATAAAATTTTCGACACCTGGCTGAATTTGCGTACCTGTGTACCATGTGCCACCACCCCAGATTACGGCTAACGCAACAATAACACCTGTAGCTGACTTACGTATCATATAAATATTCCCTGATAAAACAGCAAAACTTTGAATATCCACTTATGCTGAAATAATGTCCAGCGGCAGGATGCATTATCAGAATGTATTTATATTTATTAAATAATAAAAAAAGCCCGTGAATATTCACGGGCTTTATGTAATTTACATTGAATTATTTTTTCTCGGACAGATATTTCACTGTATCAGCATACTGCTGAACAAAAACATCCATATTGCTGGTATCCATACCCTGCGGATTCAGCTGATATTTACCGTTAACAAACATCGCCGGAACGCCACGCAATTGCATGTCGGCTGCGGCTTTTTCCTGCTGAGCGACCAGAGATTTCACCACGAAGCTGTTCCACGCTGCGTCGTACTCTTCACTTTTAATACCTGCGTTGATAAATACATCGCGAATATCAGATGCAGAACGAATGGTCTGGGTTTTCTGTACGCCTTCAAACAGCGGAACAGTGACTTTGTCTTCCACGCCCAGCGCCATTGCCACTGCCCATGCCTGAGTCAGTTCTTTGCCCAGATCCCCACCCATGAAGTTGACGTGGTATTTAGTCATCTTCACGCCTTCCGGCAGTTTTTTCTTCACGTTATCAGAAATATGCAGAACTTCTTCAAACTGATAGCAGTGCGGACAGAAGAAAGAGAAAAACTCCAGCACTTGCGGCGCGCCAGCAACCGGTTTTTCCAGGGTGGTGTACTGCTTACCATCTTCATACTGCGCCGCCGATGCGCTAAACGCTAAAACTAAACCAGCCAGCGCCAGCCAAATCTTTTTCATGATCTACTCTCTCCGATTAATACATAGGTGTTAATTGCAAAGGGGGTTCTTGTAGAACTTTTGCCTGTTCTATAAAAGTCGCCGTCTGTCGTAGCCAGTAATCTTCCCCGGTTAACCACGGGAAATTTTTCGGGAACGCGGGATCAGCCCAACGCCGCATTAGCCAGGCAAGATAATAAACCAAACGCATGGCGCGTAAAGGTTCAATCAGTCCGATTTCAGCGGTGTCGAACTCGCTAAATTCTTCATAAGCTTCAATAATAGTTTCCAGTTGCATACGCTGCTCGGCTTTATCACCATTCAGCAACATCCACAAATCCTGAATAGCCGGGCCATTACGTGCATCATCCAGATCGACAAACATCGGACCATCGCGCCAGAGAATGTTCCCGGCATGGCAGTCACCATGTAGCCGCAGAACGGTGAAATCTTCCCGCCAGTGCGCTGTAACGGCGGTGATCAGCTCATCTGTCGCTTTCAGGAATGCCGCTTTCAACCCGGAAGGTATCAGTGTAGCGTCCTCAAACAGTTTGCGTGGCTCAATGAGATATTCATTCAGACCGATAGTCGGGCGATGGATAAAAAGCTGTTTGCGCCCTGTCTGGTGCATACGCCCCAGATAACGACCAACCGCTTCCATCTGATCGATATTATCAGCTTCGAACTGGCGACCACCGACGCTTGGGAAAACGGCGAAATAAAATCCCTGATGATTCAATAAAGTCTGACCGTTAAAGGCCACAGGTGCTGCGACCGGAACTTCATCGTTAACCAGCTGCAAGGCAAATTGATGTTCTTCGAGGATTTGATCGGCTGTCCAGCGTTCAGGACGGTAAAATTTGACGACAAAACGTCGACGATCTTCGTCCTGAAATTGATAGACACGGTTTTCATAGCTGTTAAGCGGGGTAAGCCCGGAATCCACCCGGATCCCTTGCTCAAACAGAGCGTCCATGATGGTATCCGGGTGTAGTGTCTGGAAAGTAAAAGCGTTGTTGTTCATCCCATCATCCGGAAAACATTACGAATGATGAAGGATATCATTTCACGATGATTTTGGTCGCGCCGCTTACAAGCTTTTACTCTTTAATTACGCCGCGTGCGCGTAATAGCGCCGTTTTGAAGTCTTCTTCATAATCTTTTTGCAAACCTGGGATCACCGCATCTTTCGCGGAATCACGCATTTTCAAATGATAGATCAGAATGTCATCCGTCAAATCCGCCAGTTCGCCGTCAAAACCTGACTCTTTCGCCAGTTTCTGCAAAAATTGCAGCAGGTTAAGGTCTGGCTCTTTTTGCCAGGCTGGCTGGAGGAGTTCAATAACTTCATTCAGACGTTTACATTTCATAGTGATGCTCCTTACTCTTGAGACAGACACGTTAGCAGGGTCAATCCCACAATAAAAGAGGCGATATCGGTGAATCTGATGACGATGATAACAGGCGTTGTGCTGGCAGGAGGTAAAGCCAGACGAATGGGCGGCGTAGATAAAGGATTGCTTGAATTAAACGGCAAACCATTATGGCAACATGTCGCTGACGCGCTTATGACGCAGCTCTCTCACGTCGTTGTTAATGCTAATCGTCATCAGGAAATTTATCAGGCAAGCGGTCTGAAAGTGATTGAAGATTCACTGGCGGATTACCCAGGCCCTCTGGCAGGAATGCTTTCAGTAATGCAGCAGGAAGCGGGTGAGTGGTTTTTGTTTTGCCCGTGCGATACGCCTTACATTCCCCATGATTTAGCCGCCCGGCTTAATCATCAGCGCAAAGATGCGCCTGTCGTGTGGGTTCATGACGGTGAACGCGATCACCCGACTATTGCTCTGGTAAACCACGCAATTGAGCCTTTATTACTAGAATATCTGCAAACAGGAGAACGCCGGGTAATGGCATTTATGCGTCTGGCTGGCGGTCATGCGGTTGATTTCAGCGATCATAAAGATGCATTTGTTAACGTGAATACGCCAGAGGAGCTTGCCCGATGGCAGGAAAAACGATGATACCGTTACTCGCCTTTGCCGCGTGGAGTGGCACTGGAAAAACTACGCTGCTGAAAAAACTGATCCCGGCATTATGCGCCAGAGGGATCCGTCCAGGGCTGATTAAGCATACGCATCATGATATGGATGTTGATAAGCCAGGCAAAGATAGCTATGAGCTGCGCAAGGCTGGCGCGGCGCAAACCATCGTTGCCAGCCAGCAACGATGGGCTTTGATGACGGAAACGCCAGACGAAGAAGAACTGGATCTGCATTTCCTCGCAAGTCGAATGGATACCTCAAAGCTAGATTTGATTCTGGTCGAAGGGTTTAAGCATGAAGAGATCGCGAAGATTGTGCTGTTTCGTGATGGAGCCGGACATCGACCGGAAGAGTTGGTGATAGACAGGCATGTCATTGCTGTGGCCAGCGATGTACCGCTTAATGTTGATGTTGCGTTACTGGATATTAATGATGTTGAGGGGCTGGCTGATTTTGTGGTGAAGTGGATGCAAAAGCAGAAGGGATAATACAAGGCTGGATAAGACGCGCCAGCGTCGCATCCGGCATTTTTCTGCACCAGCGCAAAAAGGCCATCCTTCCGGATGGCCTTTCGCTTAATTTGATGCCTGGCAGTTTATGGCGGGCGTCCTGCCCGCCACCCTCCGGGCCGTTGCTTCGCAACGTTCAAATCCGCTCC
>NZ_SZVK01000107.1:0-4339 GCF_005280595.1 Escherichia sp. MR
GCACCGGTGATCATGTTTTTAACATAGTCGGCGTGCCCCGGGCAGTCTACGTGTGCGTAGTGACGGGTCGGGGTGTCATATTCAACGTGAGAAGTGTTGATGGTGATACCACGAGCTTTTTCTTCTGGCGCGTTATCGATCTGGTCGAATGCGCGAGCAGCACCGCCGTAGGTTTTAGCCAGTACGGTAGTGATTGCAGCGGTCAGCGTTGTTTTACCATGGTCAACGTGGCCGATAGTACCGACGTTAACGTGCGGTTTTGTACGTTCAAACTTTTCTTTAGACATCGATTGTCCCTCTAAGACACGGATAAATCGGTGATATCACCACATCAACCAGGCAACATGCCCGACTTGTTGAATGCAATAAACAGAAGGAAAAAACAGGAAGGAGAAAAGAAGTGGTGCTGATAGGCAGATTCGAACTGCCGACCTCACCCTTACCAAGGGTGCGCTCTACCAACTGAGCTATATCAGCACATCTTGGAGCGGGCAGCGGGAATCGAACCCGCATCATCAGCTTGGAAGGCTGAGGTAATAGCCATTATACGATGCCCGCATCCTGGAACTCGGCTACCTGATTTTCATTCTGCACTGAATATCGAGAGAAGCTCTCTTTATTCGAGCCGGTAAGCGAACTTATCGTCTCGGGCTACGCCATCGCGTGGCCGAAATTGGTGGTGGGGGAAGGATTCGAACCTTCGAAGTCTGTGACGGCAGATTTACAGTCTGCTCCCTTTGGCCGCTCGGGAACCCCACCGGACTTGATGGTGCCGACTACCGGAATCGAACTGGTGACCTACTGATTACAAGTCAGTTGCTCTACCTACTGAGCTAAGTCGGCATCAAGTAGCGCGCATTCTATGGAGACATGCGAGCTCATGCAACTAAAAAATTGCATAATTTGTTTTGTTGGTCATATTTTAAACAACCCGATGAAGAAACAGTCGAACAATGAGCAGATTAGCACATTTTTTCAGCATTGTTCTGCTTAACAATATGCGCCAGTTAAAACACCATTCTTTTTATCAGATGGAATATCTGTCACATTGCTTTTCACCGATAGCTTCCCGGAAGCGATTTTTTCTTATTATTCCTCCCCATCTGGTGTTACCCTCCTGCCCATTAACCCATTCAACAGAACTGTGACGCGCCATGGCAAATATCGCTTTGCCGATAGAGCTATGACCGTCAGAAACATGCTTATGAGTATAAAAGAGCAAACGTTAATGACGCCTTACCTACAGTTTGACCGCAACCAGTGGGCAGCTCTGCGTGATTCCGTACCGATGACGTTATCGGAAGATGAGATCGCCCGTCTCAAAGGTATAAATGAAGATCTCTCGTTAGAAGAAGTTGCCGAGATCTATTTGCCTTTGTCGCGTTTGCTGAACTTCTATATAAGCTCGAATCTGCGCCGTCAGGCAGTTCTGGAACAGTTTCTTGGCACTAACGGACAACGCATTCCTTACATTATCAGCATCGCAGGCAGTGTAGCTGTAGGAAAAAGTACAACCGCCCGTGTATTACAGGCACTATTAAGCCGTTGGCCGGAACATCGTCGTGTTGAACTGATCACTACCGATGGTTTTCTTCATCCCAACAAAGTGCTTAAAGAACGCGGGTTGATGAAAAAGAAAGGCTTCCCGGAATCGTATGATATGCATCGTCTGGTGAAGTTTGTTTCCGATCTCAAATCGGGTGTACCAAACGTTACGGCACCGGTTTACTCGCATCTTATTTATGATGTAATCCCAAATGGTGATAAAACCGTTGTTCAGCCTGATATTTTAATCCTTGAAGGGTTAAATGTCCTACAGAGTGGGATGGATTATCCGCACGACCCACATCATGTATTTGTTTCTGATTTCGTCGATTTTTCGATATATGTTGATGCACCGGAAGACTTACTTCAGACGTGGTATATCAACCGTTTTCTGAAATTCCGCGAAGGGGCTTTTACAGACCCGGATTCCTATTTCCATAACTACGCGAAATTAACTAAAGAAGAAGCTATTAAGACTGCCATGACGTTGTGGAAAGAGATCAACTGGCTGAACTTAAAGCAAAATATTCTACCTACTCGCGAGCGAGCCAGTTTAATCCTGACGAAAAGTGCTAATCATGCGGTAGAAGAAGTCAGATTACGCAAATAATTTAAAGGGGAGCTAATGCTCCCCTTATTTATTATTCTGCGCTACGTAGGGATATTTCACCACCCATCCAGGGTTTTATTATTCCGTCCTGCTCAAGCAATAAAGCGCCCTGTTTGTCTATTCCGCGTGAAATACCAAATATTTCTTTATCACCAATGATAAGTTTCACTGGACGATTAATAAAATTATCCAGCTTTTCCCAACGCGAAAGATAAGGTGCCAATCCTTCTTGCTCGAAGAGTTCCAGCGCCGCGCGTAATTCACGTATTAGCATGGCCGCCAACGTATTACGATCAAGATTGATCCCTGCTTCCTGCAATGTGATCCATCCCTGGTTAACGACACTCTCTTCAACACGACGCATTGCCATGTTGATCCCGGCGCCAATGACTATTTGCGCTGCATCGCCGGTTTTGCCAGTCAGCTCCACAAGAATGCCTGCCAGCTTGCGATCCTGTAGATAGAGGTCATTAGGCCATTTAACGCGAACTTTATCTGCACCCAGCTTGCGTAATACTTCCGCCATCACGATACCGATAACCAGACTTAAACCAATTGCCGCAGCCGGGCCTTGTTCCAGACGCCAGAACATCGACAAATATAAGTTTGCGCCAAAAGGCGAAAACCATTTCCGACCACGGCGACCACGGCCTGCCTGCTGATATTCTGCGACGCAGGCATCGCCCGATTTAAGCTCTTCGATACGATCAAGAAGGTACTGATTAGTGGAGTCAATTACTGGCAGCACGGCTACACTACCGCCATCCAGCTGACTCAATATCTGTTCAGCATTAAGTAACTGAATGGGCTCAGGCAGGCTGTATCCTTTACCCGGAACGGTAAAGACATCAACGCCCCAGTCACGCAGTGTTTGAATGTGTTTATTAATGGCCGCCCGGCTCATTCCTAACGTTTCACCCAGCTGCTCGCCAGAGTGAAATTCGCCATTCGCTAACAGCGTGATTAATTTCAGTGGAACGGTATTATCCTTCATGAAATCGTCTCCACTGCGCTAACTTCACCTGATGCACCAATAAAGCGAACTTCGGGCTCAAGCCAGACATTAAATTTTTCACCAACTTTCTGTCTTACATGATGTGCCAGTTGCACGACATCTTCGCTTTTTGCATTGCCTTCATTGACGAGAACTAACGCCTGTTGACGGTGTACCGCAGCCCCACCCATTTGCGTCCCTTTTAGCTGACACTGATCGATGAGCCAGCCAGCAGCCAGTTTTACTGAACCATCCGCCTGAGGGTAATTCGGTGCCGTTGGAAATTGTGCCAACAACGCGTTAGCCGTTTCCACAGATACAACAGGATTTTTGAAGAAACTACCAGCATTGCCGTTCACTTTTGGATCGGGCAGCTTTGTAGTTCTCATATGGCACACCGCATCAAATACTTGCTGTGGCGTTACTGTTGAAGGCTCCAGACGAGTTAAGTCACCGTAAGTCAGTACAGGTTGCCACTCTTTTGGCAGACGCAGACCTACAGCAACAATGGCGAAGCGGTCCTGATATTCATGCTTAAAAATACTGTCGCGATAGCCAAAACGGCACTCTTTGGCAGTTAAGCGCACTTGCTTGCCTGTCGTTAGCTCAACGCAGTCAACATAATCGCAAACGCGCTGTAATTCTACGCCATAAGCACCAATATTCTGGATAGGTGATGAGCCGACACAACCAGGAATTAATGCCAGATTTTCCAGACCAGGCATACCTTCCTGCAAAGTGTATTTTACCAGGCGATGCCAGTTTTCTCCGGCTCCTACATGTAAATACCACGCATCAGGTTCATCATGAATTTCGATACCTTTGATCCGGTTGATGATCACCGTGCCGCGATAGTCTTCCAGAAAAAGTACATTACTTCCTTCACCCAGGATAAGAACGGGTTGTCCTTCTGCGGTTGCATGCTGCCAGGCATTGAGTAGTTGTTGTTCGTCTTCGGCACATACAATGTGCTGAGCATTATGATCAATGCCAAATGTGTTCCAGGGTTTTAAGGAGTGGTTCATAGCTGCTTTCCTGATACAAAAACGAGGCTAGTTTACCGTATCTGCGGGGGGATGGCTTGTAGATATGATGACAGGAAGAGTTTGTAGAAACGCAAAAAGGCCATCCTTACGGATGGCCTTCTGCTTTATCTGATGCCTGGCAGTTCCCTACTCTCGCATGGGGAG
>NZ_SZVK01000108.1:0-4308 GCF_005280595.1 Escherichia sp. MR
ATCGGTGGAGCTGCATGACAAAGTCATCGGGCATTATCTGAACATAAAACACTATCAATAAGTTGGAGTCATTACCAGGGATATAATGACACCTCCGCGATGATTGGCGTTAAGTGGTCATTCTGAACTGAATAATTCGTAAAAGGAGAGGGAGTCGGATGAGTGACAATTCGACTCTCTGTATTATTTTTTTGCCGCCAGCTTTTTCTGCCAGAAAGGAGACAAGCGGATTTAGCTGGCGCACATGATTTAAGCAAGGTGTGTTAAATGGCTTCGCATGATTTGAGTGTTTTTCTTGAAGAGTTCGGGGCAACCGTTAATCTGACGTTGCCTGGTATTGTGTCCGAGAAAGAACGGCTTTTACTCAAGCTGCTGATGGAGGGGATGTCTGTTACAGAAATATCACAATATAGAAACCGCAGTGCAAAAACAATTTCACATCAAAAGAAACAACTGTACGAAAAACTCGGTATTCAGAGTGATATTACCTTCTGGCGGGATATCTTTTTTCAATATCATCCACAGGTAGTCACCGCCACAGGTAATAAAAATAAATTCTATATCCCTGACAACCGTTGTCACCATATTGTCACGCCTGAAGCCATCAGCCTGGCGCTGGAAAACCATGAATTTAAACCGTGGATCCAACCTGTTTTCTGCGCACAGACAGGGGTACTAACAGGCTGTGAAGTGCTTGTTCGCTGGGAGCACCCGCAAACGGGAATTATCCCTCCGGATCAGTTTATTCCTCTGGCGGAGTCATCTGGCCTTATTGTCATAATGACCCGCCAGTTGATGAAACAGACTGCGGATATTCTGCTGCCGGTAAAACATTTGCTACCGGACAATTTCCATATTGGTATCAACGTCTCGGCGGGCTGTTTTTTGGCTGCGGGATTTGAAAAAGAGTGTCTGAACCTGGTCAAGAAATTAGGTAATGATAAAATCAAGCTGGTTCTTGAGCTGACAGAACGTAACCCCATTCCGGTAACACCAGAAGCCAGAGCGATATTTGACAGCCTTCATCAGCACAACATTACCTTTGCGCTGGATGACTTTGGTACGGGTTATGCGACCTATCGTTATCTGCAGGCGTTTCCGGTCGATTTTATTAAAATTGACAAGTCGTTTGTGCAAATGGCGAGTGTTGACGAAATCTCCGGCCATATTGTGGACAATATTGTCGAACTGGCGCGTAAGCCTGGTCTGAGTATCGTAGCGGAAGGGGTAGAAACCCAGGAACAGGCTGACTTAATGATCGGTAAAGGCGTTCACTTTTTGCAGGGCTATTTGTACTCTCCGCCGGTTCCGGGTAATAAATTTGTCTCTGACTGGGTAATGAAAGCCGGTGGTTGATGTAAGCCGCTATTCACAGCGCATCGGGAGGTTGGCAGCGATTAATTCTCCCGATGCAGTAAATCCTGATAGATCCCCGTTAATATGCCATTTGGCGCAAATTGCCTTTTAATCCATTGCGTCACCTGACCCGTTGCAGAGTGCTGGGTCGCCAGTAACATGCGTGAATCCTGGCGCGGATTATGAATTTGTCGGGTAACCAGCAGTGATTGCGCCATCGCTTCACGAACCATGTAATCTGGCAAAAAACCAATCCCTTCACCTAAAATCTGGCACTGACATTTGGTGTTGAAATCTGGCACCAGAATCGACTCCTGCCCATGCAGCAACCAACCCACCTTTTTATTAATCGTATGCGCGGTGTCCTCCACCATAATATTAGGGTAGAAACGCAGCTGGCTTTCGGCGATCGGCTCCGGCACAAAGGCTAACGGGTGATCCGGGGCGATAGCAAAAGCCCAGCGAATCGCACCAATCTCGGTGTAATCAATGCTGCCACCGTCCAGCAGCGTATCGGGCGCGCCGATGGCGATATTCGCCTGGTTATTGATAATCGCATCCCAGACGCCGTTATACACTTCGGTGGTGACGGTAATCTGGCAGGTAGGAAACTGCTTTTTCAGCACCTGTAATAAGCGTGCGGTGTGTTTGGGTGTATAAAGTAGCTGATTAATACAAATGCGCACGCGTGCTTCTATGCCCTGCGAAATAGTATCGATGCTGCGTTTGATGGCGTGAAAATCATTCAGCAGGTCGGTGGCCTTGCGGAAAAAATAACGCCCGGACTCCGTTAACTCAATGCTGCGGGTATTGCGGGTGAACAGCACTACATCCAGCCCCGTTTCCATTCGCTTGATGGTGTAGCTAATGGCGGAAGTGGTTAAACCCAACTCTTCTGCCGCTTTACTGAAGCTGCCAAAACGCGCAGCGGTAGTAAATGCCAACAGATTTTCTTCGGTAAAAATTGAGTTCATTAAACCATTCCCGCCATTTTCTAATATGAATTTCTCCAGCCATGACTGTAGAGGTATCGGTTAAAGATAGATAATCATTTTTGAATAACTTTTAATACCCGTCGCGTTTAGTTGTCGCTTCGCTTAATTTTTGTCCGCCATATTCGGAAATTATCCCCACGCAGTTACCCGCCAGAAAACCCAGTAACGTTACCGTCCAGTTCATCCCGCTGGCAAAAAATAGCGTCATGCCGAGAAAGCCACCGGGAATGAATGACAGTAACCAGAAACGTCCTTGCCAGACCACCACCGCTGAGAAGGGCACGGTAGTAATCACGCTTGCCCAGAATCCAGAAAGACCACTTACAGAAGCCAGCCAGCCGGCAGCCAGCGCGGCGAAAAACGCCCACACCATCCCGGAATAATTAACCGCCAGGCTTCTGATAAACCCCGATTTACCGCCGCCTGCGGCATAAAAACTGCAAAAGGCGACGAAGCCAATGGTTCCTAATAATTCCCATCCCTGAGAGAGCCCGACATGTGAAGCCACTAACTGCCAAAGCCCAGCACAAATACCGACGGTGACACCCGTTGCCGTGAGTCCGTTCATCTTGTTCCCCTCTGGTTAGACATGGACGAAAGCTACTCTTACATGTGCAGACTATAGAGAAATAAAACCGGATTGAGTGAAAGGGTATGGCGAGAAAGAGACAAATATTGCACTACCGCACACTGCGAAAAGATTATTGAACATCATTCAACAAAAAGGCGAAATACGGCGAATTAAATTTAAGCGGGTTCTTTTAGCTGAATTTCGTTGCTATTCTCAATTCATCGAAAACAGCCACAAAAACCAGGGGAATGTTAATGAGTATAAAAAATCCACCTGCCGACTATTTATTGGCTGCACAACAGGGCGATATCGATAAAGTAAAAACCTGCCTTGCGCTGGGTGTCGATATTAATACCTGCGATCGTCAGGGGAAAACGGCAATTACGCTGGCAAGTTTATATCAGCAATATGCTTGCATTCAGGCATTAATTGACGCCGGAGCGGATATTAATAAACAAGATCATACCTGTTTAAATCCTTTTTTAATTAGCTGTCTGAACGATGATTTAACGCTACTACGAATTATTTTACCAGCTAAACCCGATCTTAATTGCGTAACCCGTTTTGGCGGTGTCGGCCTGACGCCTGCCTGTGAAAAAGGCCATTTAAGTATTGTAAAAGAGCTTTTGGCGCATACGGAAATTAACGTTAACCAGACCAACGATGTTGGCTGGACACCGCTGCTGGAAGCGATTGTGCTTAACGATGGCGGTATTAAACAGCAGGCGATTGTCCAGTTATTGCTGGAACACGGTGCCAGCCCCCATCTGACCGATAAATATGGCAAAACGCCGCTGGAACTGGCGCGGGAACGGGGCTTTGAAGAGATTGCACAGTTGCTGATTGCGGCAGGCGCATAAACCGGGAGGCTTGCTATCGACACACCAGAAAGACGGTGTGTGTGGGCGCTAACTGCGGATGCGAATTTCCTGGCGCAGCGGGGGCAAGGACAGGTTGAACAGGTCTTTGCCAGAGCGGTAAATATCGCACTCCCGGCTCGCCAGCAGTTGCTGACGCTACTTTGTGAAGAGTACGACAATGCGCCAAACAGTTGTCGGTTGGCACTCACTCACTTTGATGGTCTGTTCCATCATGGCGATAAGGTTCAGTTTGACGAGCATGGGATTACGATTGGTAAAGATATTCATATAGATAAGCATCGTTGTCAGCGTTGGCTGTCCCCAACACTGCAAATGACCGCTCTGAATTTTCACCTTATCGCCTGGCAACAGTGGCACGACATTATTCATCAGCACCTGGGGGAAAATGAAACCCTGTTTAATTATCGCGGCGATAATCCATTTTATCAGGCGGTGATGCTGCCAACTTACTGATTTAGTGTATGATGGTGTTTTTGAGGTGCTCCAGTGGCTTCTGTTTCTATCA
>NZ_SZVK01000109.1:1209-4247 GCF_005280595.1 Escherichia sp. MR
GTTTTGCTCTTTAAAAATCTGGATCAAGCTGAAAATTGAAACACTGAACAACGAAAGTTGTTCGTGAGTCTCTCAAATTTTCGCAACACGATGGTGTTTTACGAAACATCTTCGGGTTGTGAGGTTAAGCGACTAAGCGTACACGGTGGATGCCCTGGCAGTCAGAGGCGATGAAGGACGTGCTAATCTGCGATAAGCGTCGGTAAGGTGATATGAACCGTTATAACCGGCGATTTCCGAATGGGGAAACCCAGTGTGATTCGTCACACTATCATTAACTGAATCCATAGGTTAATGAAGCGAACCGGGGGAACTGAAACATCTAAGTACCCCGAGGAAAAGAAATCAACCGAGATTCCCCCAGTAGCGGCGAGCGAACGGGGAGCAGCCCAGAGCCTGAATCAGTGTGTGTGTTAGTGGAAGCGTCTGGAAAGGCGCGCGATACAGGGTGACAGCCCCGTACACAAAAATGCACATACTGTGAGCTCGATGAGTAGGGCGGGACACGTGGTATCCTGTCTGAATATGGGGGGACCATCCTCCAAGGCTAAATACTCCTGACTGACCGATAGTGAACCAGTACCGTGAGGGAAAGGCGAAAAGAACCCCGGCGAGGGGAGTGAAAAAGAACCTGAAACCGTGTACGTACAAGCAGTGGGAGCCTCTTTATGGGGTGACTGCGTACCTTTTGTATAATGGGTCAGCGACTTATATTCTGTAGCAAGGTTAACCGAATAGGGGAGCCGAAGGGAAACCGAGTCTTAACTGGGCGTTAAGTTGCAGGGTATAGACCCGAAACCCGGTGATCTAGCCATGGGCAGGTTGAAGGTTGGGTAACACTAACTGGAGGACCGAACCGACTAATGTTGAAAAATTAGCGGATGACTTGTGGCTGGGGGTGAAAGGCCAATCAAACCGGGAGATAGCTGGTTCTCCCCGAAAGCTATTTAGGTAGCGCCTCGTGAATTCATCTCCGGGGGTAGAGCACTGTTTCGGCAAGGGGGTCATCCCGACTTACCAACCCGATGCAAACTGCGAATACCGGAGAATGTTATCACGGGAGACACACGGCGGGTGCTAACGTCCGTCGTGAAGAGGGAAACAACCCAGACCGCCAGCTAAGGTCCCAAAGTCATGGTTAAGTGGGAAACGATGTGGGAAGGCCCAGACAGCCAGGATGTTGGCTTAGAAGCAGCCATCATTTAAAGAAAGCGTAATAGCTCACTGGTCGAGTCGGCCTGCGCGGAAGATGTAACGGGGCTAAACCATGCACCGAAGCTGCGGCAGCGACACTATGTGTTGTTGGGTAGGGGAGCGTTCTGTAAGCCTGCGAAGGTGTGCTGTGAGGCATGCTGGAGGTATCAGAAGTGCGAATGCTGACATAAGTAACGATAAAGCGGGTGAAAAGCCCGCTCGCCGGAAGACCAAGGGTTCCTGTCCAACGTTAATCGGGGCAGGGTGAGTCGACCCCTAAGGCGAGGCCGAAAGGCGTAGTCGATGGGAAACAGGTTAATATTCCTGTACTTGGTGTTACTGCGAAGGGGGGACGGAGAAGGCTATGTTGGCCGGGCGACGGTTGTCCCGGTTTAAGCGTGTAGGCTGGTTTTCCAGGCAAATCCGGAAAATCGAGGCTGAGGCGTGATGACGAGGCACTACGGTGCTGAAGCAACAAATGCCCTGCTTCCAGGAAAAGCCTCTAAGCATCAGGTAACATCAAATCGTACCCCAAACCGACACAGGTGGTCAGGTAGAGAATACCAAGGCGCTTGAGAGAACTCGGGTGAAGGAACTAGGCAAAATGGTGCCGTAACTTCGGGAGAAGGCACGCTGATAGGTAGGTGAAGCGACTTGCTCGTGGAGCTGAAATCAGTCGAAGATACCAGCTGGCTGCAACTGTTTATTAAAAACACAGCACTGTGCAAACACGAAAGTGGACGTATACGGTGTGACGCCTGCCCGGTGCCGGAAGGTTAATTGATGGGGTCAGCCGCAAGGCGAAGCTCTTGATCGAAGCCCCGGTAAACGGCGGCCGTAACTATAACGGTCCTAAGGTAGCGAAATTCCTTGTCGGGTAAGTTCCGACCTGCACGAATGGCGTAATGATGGCCAGGCTGTCTCCACCCGAGACTCAGTGAAATTGAACTCGCTGTGAAGATGCAGTGTACCCGCGGCAAGACGGAAAGACCCCGTGAACCTTTACTATAGCTTGACACTGAACATTGAGCCTTGATGTGTAGGATAGGTGGGAGGCTTTGAAGCGTGGACGCCAGTCTGCGTGGAGCCGACCTTGAAATACCACCCTTTAATGTTTGATGTTCTAACGTAGACCCGTTATCCGGGTTGCGGACAGTGTCTGGTGGGTAGTTTGACTGGGGCGGTCTCCTCCTAAAGAGTAACGGAGGAGCACGAAGGTTGGCTAATCCTGGTCGGACATCAGGAGGTTAGTGCAATGGCATAAGCCAGCTTGACTGCGAGCGTGACGGCGCGAGCAGGTGCGAAAGCAGGTCATAGTGATCCGGTGGTTCTGAATGGAAGGGCCATCGCTCAACGGATAAAAGGTACTCCGGGGATAACAGGCTGATACCGCCCAAGAGTTCATATCGACGGCGGTGTTTGGCACCTCGATGTCGGCTCATCACATCCTGGGGCTGAAGTAGGTCCCAAGGGTATGGCTGTTCGCCATTTAAAGTGGTACGCGAGCTGGGTTTAGAACGTCGTGAGACAGTTCGGTCCCTATCTGCCGTGGGCGCTGGAGAACTGAGGGGGGCTGCTCCTAGTACGAGAGGACCGGAGTGGACGCATCACTGGTGTTCGGGTTGTCATGCCAATGGCACTGCCCGGTAGCTAAATGCGGAAGAGATAAGTGCTGAAAGCATCTAAGCACGAAACTTGCCCCGAGATGAGTTCTCCCTGACTCCTTGAGAGTCCTGAAGGAACGTTGAAGACGACGACGTTGATAGGCCGGGTGTGTAAGCGCAGCGATGCGTTGAGCTAACCGGTACTAATGAACCGTGAGGCTTAACCTTACAACGCCGAAG
>NZ_SZVK01000010.1:0-17687 GCF_005280595.1 Escherichia sp. MR
CTGATAGAAACAGAAGCCACTGGAGCACCTCAAAAACACCATCATACACTAAATCAGTAAGTTGGCAGCATCACCTAATTATCTTACCAGCTATAGATAAAAAAAAACCATCCAAATATGGATGGTTTTTTATAATTCAGAGAAATTAGCTACGCTGGCGAACTGCTTCAAATAAGCAAATTCCGGTCGCAACCGAAACGTTCAGGGAAGAAACGCTACCTGCCATCGGAATACTAATCAGTTCATCGCAATGTTCACGGGTCAGGCGACGCATACCTTCACCTTCCGCGCCCATCACCAGCGCCAGGCGCCCGGTCATTTTGCTCTGATAAAGCGTATGATCCGCTTCACCTGCCGTACCGACGATCCAGATATTCTCTTCCTGCAACATACGCATAGTGCGCGCCAGGTTAGTCACCCGAATCAGCGGAACGCTTTCTGCCGCACCACAGGCCACTTTTTTCGCCGTGGCGTTGAGTTGAGCGGAGCGATCTTTCGGCACAATCACTGCATGAACGCCAGCGGCATCCGCGCTACGCAGGCACGCACCAAGGTTATGCGGATCGGTTACACCGTCGAGGATCAGCAGGAACGGTTGATCGAGCGAAGCAATCAGATCTGGCAGATCGTTTTCCTGATACTGCCGTCCTGGCTTCACACGGGCGATAATGCCCTGATGCACGGCACCGTCGCTTTTCTCGTCGAGATATTGGCGGTTTGCCAGCTGGATAACCACGCCCTGGGACTCAAGGGCGTGAATCAGCGGCAACAGACGTTTATCTTCACGGCCTTTTAAAATAAAGACTTCCTGAAAACGTTCAGGGGCGCGCTCCAGCAGGGCCTGCACTGCGTGGATGCCGTAAATCATTTCGCTCATTAATGTACTCGTTGTTTACGTTTTGCCTGATGCGCTACGCTTATCTGGCCTACGGATAATTCACCCTCTTCTTTTTGAAGAGAGCGAGATTGCTGACAAACAAGTTCACTCGTTAACGTGGGCACGGTTTTCTCCCCCTGGAAGGCGAATGGGCCCAGGTGAGGGCAATTATACGCGCCAGTGCTGGCCTGTTCCCCTCACCCTAACCCTCTCCCCAAAGGGGCGAGGGGACTGTCCGAGTGAATTTTTGCGTTGGTCATAATACTAACCCTCTTCTGTTTGAAGAGGGTAATGATCACTCTGCCACTTTTTTCTTCGCCGCACGCTTCGCTTTGGTTGCAGCGGCTATTTTCTGCGTTTTAGCCGATGGCTTCTTCGCTTTTTTCGCGTCTTTCTTCGCCGCTTTCGGCTTCGCTTTTTTCTCACCACGGAAGGCGCTGTCTGGCTCAAAGTTTACCTTTTTGCCGACCTGACGACGCTTACCGCCTTTTTTGCCTGCATCGCCTTTTTTGGCTTTCTCGCGCGCCGTTTTACCGACGTTGCGCGGTGCACGTTCGCTGGAGATCAGGCTAAAGTCGATTTTGCGCTCGTCCATATTAACCGCTTCGACGCGAACTTCCACGCGGTCGCCCAGGCGATAAGTCTGGCCGCTGGATTCGCCCATCAGGCGTTGTCCGACTTGATCAAAGCGATAGTAGTCGTTGTCCAGCGAAGAGACGTGAACCAGACCATCGATGAATAAGTCATCCAGACGAACAAAGAAACCGAAGCCTGTGACGCTGGAAATTACACCTTTAAAGACGTTACCAACCTGATCGAGCATGAAGTCACACTTCAGCCAGTCAGCCACATCGCGCGTTGCTTCGTCGGCACGACGTTCCGCCATCGAACAGTGCTGACCCAGTTGCAGCATCTCTTCCATCGAATAATGGTAGCCGCCAGTTTCAGTGGTGTTGCCCTGATGCCCCTGCTCTTTCGCCAGCAGATACTTAATGGCGCGGTGCAGCGTCAGGTCAGGATAACGACGAATCGGCGAAGTAAAGTGCGCATAGGACTGCAATGCCAGGCCGAAGTGACCACGGTTTTCCGGATCATAAATCGCCTGTTTCATTGAACGCAGCAGCATGGTTTGCAGCATTTCTGCGTCAGGACGATCGGCAACCGACTCCAGCAGCTCCGCGTAGTCACGCGGTTCCGGCTTGTTACCGCCCGGCAGCTCCAGCCCCAGCTCCGCCAGCACTGAACGGAAAGAGGTAATCGCTTCGGTGCTCGGCTTGTCGTGTATACGGAACAGTGCGGGTTCTTTGGCTTTCTCAACGAAACGCGCCGCCGAGATATTCGCCAAAATCATACACTCTTCAATTAATTTGTGCGCGTCGTTACGCTGAGTCTGTTCGATACGTTCAATACGGCGTTCAGCGTTGAAAATGAACTTCGCTTCTTCGCTCTCAAACGAGATCCCGCCGCGTTCTTCACGGGCTTTATCCAGCACTTTATAGAGGTTATGCAACTCTTCGAGATGCTTAACCAGCGGGGCGTACTGCTCGCGCAGATCCTGATCGCCCTGCAGAATATGCCAGACTTTGGTGTAGGTCAGGCGCGCGTGAGAGCTCATCACCGCTTCGTAGAATTTGTAGCCAGTCAGGCGGCCTTTCGACGAAATCGTCATCTCGCACACCATACACAGGCGGTCTACCTGTGGGTTGAGCGAACACAGGCCGTTAGAGAGCACTTCCGGCAGCATCGGGATAACCTGCGACGGGAAGTACACCGACGTACCACGGTTACGCGCTTCTCTGTCCAGCGGCGTTGGCGGACGCACATAGTAGCTGACATCGGCAATTGCGACCCATAAACGCCAGCCGCCGCCGCGTTTTTTCTCGCAGTAAACTGCATCGTCAAAGTCGCGGGCGTCTTCGCCATCAATGGTGACCAGCGGTAAATCGCGCAGATCGACACGGCCTGCTTTTGCTTCTTCCGGCACTTCTTCTTTCAGTCCGGCAACCTGTTGCTCAACGGCCTGTGGCCAGATGTACGGGATTTCATGGGTGCGCAGAGCGATATCAACCGCCATGCCGGTGCCCATATTATCGCCAAGCACCTCGACGATTTTACCCACCGCTTTGGTACGACGAGTCGGGCGTTGGGTCAGTTCGACCACCACCACAAAGCCCATCCGCGCGCCCATGATCTGATCTGGCGGGATTAAGATATCGAAGCTCAAACGGCTGTCGTCAGGAACCACAAAGCCGACGCCCGCTTCGGTAAAGTAGCGACCAACAATCTGGCTGGTTTTTGGCACCAGTACACGGACAATACGCGCTTCACGGCGGCCTTTACGGTCAGCGCCCAGCGGCTGCGCCAGCACCTGATCGCCATGAATGCAGGTTTTCATCTGCTCGCTGGAGAGATACAAATCATCTTTACGTCCTTCAACCCGCAGAAAGCCGTAGCCATCACGGTGACCAATAACTGTACCTTTCACCAGATCGAGGCGTTCCGGCAGCGCATAGCACTGACGGCGAGTGAAGACCAGTTGACCGTCGCGCTCCATCGCGCGCAGGCGGCGACGCAGGCCTTCAAGCTGCTCTTCGCCTTCAATGTGCAGTTCTACAGCCAGCTCATCACGGCTGGCCGGTTTTTCACGTTTGGTTAAATGTTCGAGGATAAATTCCCGGCTAGGGATGGGATTCGCGTATTTTTCAGCTTCGCGTTCCTGGAAAGGATCTTGTGACATCTCGGTTCCTCCGTTGTCATCTCTGATGAAGATTTTCGTCACTCCACCAGCAATAATTTATAAAGCGGTTGATTCTCTTCAACCAAATCGGCAAGCGTGTAGTTATCCAGTTCCGTAAGAAAACTTTGCACGGCCTTAGAAAGTGCCTGTTTCAACCGACAGGCAGGTGTAATGTGGCAAAACTCACTGCTGCAATTCACCAGCGATAAGGGTTCCAGCTCGCGCACCACATCACCAATACGTATCGCACTCGCCGGTTTACCCAGGCGAATGCCGCCATTTTTTCCACGAACAGCAGTCACGTAGCCGGCACGACTAAGTTGATTGATTATTTTGACCATATGATTACGGGAGACGCCGTAGACGTCAGTCACTTCAGAAATACTGGTCATCCGCCCTTCTGGCAATGACGCCATGTAGATCAGCGCACGTAATCCGTAATCAGTGAAACTCGTTAACTGCACATCAACCTCAAAAGGGAAATCGGGAAAAAATACATTTATATTGATGATAAACCAGCCACAAGCTGTGTCGCTAATTTATTTCAGTTTGGGGAAGGAAAAAAGCGAGGATTTAACACTGTGTCGGATAGCATAATGGCTTACCCGACACAGCAATGTATCACACTGTTAGCCCGGCAGGCAAAATATCTGCCAGGCGTACCAGGATTACGCGTCGAACGGGTCGCGCAGAATCATGGTTTCAGTACGATCCGGACCGGTAGAGATGATATCGATCGGCACACCGGTCAGCTCTTCAATGCGCTTGATGTAGTTCAGCGCCGCCTGCGGCAGGCCGCTACGATCTTTCACGCCGAAGGTGGATTCAGACCAGCCCGGCATGGTTTCGTAAATCGGCTCTACACCTTTCCAGTCGTCAGCTGCCAGCGGAGTGGTAGTCACTTCACGACCATCCGGCATACGGTAAGCCACGCAGAGTTTCACCTCTTTCAGGCCATCCAGAACGTCCAGTTTAGTCAGGCAGAAGCCAGACAGGGAGTTCAGTTGTACCGCACGACGAACGGCAACGGTGTCCAGCCAGCCGGTACGACGACGACGACCCGTAGTTGCGCCGAATTCGTTACCC
Organism: Escherichia sp. MR; assembly: GCF_005280595.1. Taxonomy (NCBI): domain Bacteria; kingdom Pseudomonadati; phylum Pseudomonadota; class Gammaproteobacteria; order Enterobacterales; family Enterobacteriaceae; genus Escherichia; species Escherichia sp. MR. The sequence goes on from NZ_SZVK01000010.1 coordinate 4,701, forward strand.
TGCTTGCAGAGGAACTCGCCAGTTTCATCAAACAGTTCGGTCGGGAACGGACCTGCACCTACACGAGTGGAGTAAGCTTTGAGGATACCCAGAACGTAATCAACATAACGCGGGCCCAGGCCGGAACCGGTCGCCACGCCACCAGCAGTGGTGTTGGAAGAAGTTACGTACGGATAAGTACCGTGGTCGATATCCAGCAGCGTACCCTGCGCACCTTCGAACATGACGAAATCGCCACGCTGACGCGCCTGGTCGAGCAGGTCAGAAACGTCAACCACCATAGAAGTCAGGATGTCGGCAACAGCCATCGTATCATCCAGAACTTTCTGGTAATCAACCGCTTCAACTTTGTAGTAGTTAACCAACTGGAAGTTGTGATATTCCATCACTTCTTTCAGTTTTTCAGCGAAGGTTTCTTTGTCGAAAAGGTCGCCAACACGCAGACCGCGACGTGCTACTTTATCTTCATAAGCAGGCCCGATACCACGACCGGTGGTGCCGATCGCTTTCGCGCCACGCGCTTTCTCACGTGCGTTATCCAGCGCAACGTGATAATCAAGGATCAGCGGACATGCTTCAGACAGCAGCAGACGCTCACGAACGGGGATGCCACGGTCTTCCAGTTCTTTCATCTCTTTCATCAGCGCGGCCGGAGACAGCACAACACCGTTACCGATGATGCTGGTTACATTCTCGCGGAGAATACCTGATGGAATAAGATGGAGAACGGTTTTTTCACCGTTGATTACGAGAGTATGGCCTGCGTTGTGACCGCCCTGGTAGCGTACAACATATTTAGCCCGTTCAGTCAGAAGATCGACGATCTTACCTTTACCTTCGTCACCCCATTGGGTGCCCAGTACGACGACGTTGTTACCCATTTTTCAAAATCACCGTTTGCTTAAAAATGGATTCTACCATCGCTTTTTCAGAGTTACAGCACTTTTTGCATCCAAAAATGACCTTAATCAGTCTATTTTTTGTTCATCCAATCGTTTTCCTCAACATGTAGTAGACCACAACGCCCGCAACCACAAGTCCACCACCAAAACGACGTAAAATATTATCGGGTAAATTGGTCATCGCAGAGATCATCTTCTTCCACGCCTGCGGGTAAAGCATCGGTCCTAAACCTTCCAGCACCAAAACCAGAGCAAGCGCCAGCCAGATTGTCGAATTCATTCATTGTCCTTATAGAAAAAGAAAACCACCGACATCCCTGAGGATGCGGTGGCTTTATTGACCTGTACCGCAGTCGTTATCTTAACGCGTTGCGGAAGTCGGCGTCTTCATGTAGCGGAAGAAATCGCTGTCCGGGCTCATGACCATCACGTCCTGATTGCCAGAGAAGCTGTTCTCATAAGCACGCAGGCTACGGATGAATGCGTAGAAGTCCGGATCTTTGCTGAATGCATCAGCAAACAGTTTGGCAGCTTCTGCGTCACCTTCACCGCGCATGATGCGACCCTGACGCTCTGCTTCTGCCAGCGTTCTGGTCACTTCATAGTCGGCAGTTGCGCGCAATTTTTCCGCTTCTTCCTGACCTTGTGAACGATGGCGACGCGCTACCGCTTCACGCTCGGCGCGCATACGGTTGTAGATCGCCTCAGACACTTCGGTCGGCAGGTTGATCTGCTTAATACGCACATCGACAACTTCAATACCCAGCGCCGCCATACTGTTCGGGTTGATGACCGGAACTTTGCCCTTCGTCTCAGCCGTTACACGCTCTGCCGCTTCGGCAATGGCGTTATCCGCTGCTGGGGTAGTAACTTCATCTTCTGTACCCGCAGAACCAGAGTTCAGCGCGTCACGCACTTCCAGAGTCAGACGACCACGGGAGTCGGTGACGATGTCTTTCACGTCCAGGCGACCAATTTCAGAACGCAGACGGTCAGAGAACTTACGTTTCAATAGCACTTCCGCTTGCGAAATGTCGCCACCACCCGTTGCCAGGTAGTAACGGCTGAAATCGCTGATGCGCCATTTGATGTAAGAGTCGACGATCAGGTCTTTCTTCTCTTTGGTCACAAAGCGGTCGGCCTGGTTGTCCATGGTCTGAATACGCGCATCGAGCATTTTCACCGTTTCAATGAACGGTATCTTGAAATGCAGACCCGGCTCATAAACCAGAGGTTTGTTGTCATCGTCACGCAGTACCTTACCAAAACGCAGCGTAATACCGCGCTCACCTTCTTTGACGACAAAGACAGACATGTAAAGCACTACCAGCACGATGATGATAATCGCGATAACTGACTTACGCATCGTTATTCCCCCTGACGCTGGTAGTCGTTACGCTGCGCGTTGGCGCGGCGTTGGTCCATAATATCGCCCTGACTGGTGGACGACGTGTTGCTTGCCCCACTGGTCGTGGAGGAAGAGGCTGGCGGCAGACGCAGCAGATTGCTGGCGCCGTTGTCGCTCTTCGCCGCTGGCGCGTTACCCCCTTTCAGCATCTGGTCTAACGGCAGAACCATCAGGTTGCCACCTTTATCGTTAACCAGCACTTTGCGGGTGTTGCCCAACACTTTTTCCATCGTCTCGATATACAGACGCTCGCGAGTAATTTCCGGCGCAGCTTTATATTCCGGCAGAAGTTTAGCAAAGCGCGCGACTTCACCCTGGGCTTCCAGGATAGTCTGAGCCTTGTACGCACGCGCCTCTTCGAGGATACGTTGCGCCTGACCGTTCGCACGCGGCTGAACTTCGTTGGTATACGCTTCTGCTTCACGAATGTATTGCTGTTCGTTTTCACGTGCGGCAATCGCATCGTCAAACGCTGCTTTTACTTCTTCCGGCGGACGAGCAGCCTGGAAGTTGACGTCCAGCAGAGTGATACCCATGTCATACGGACGAATCGTCTCTTCCAGTTCGCGCTGAGTATCGCTACGAATCACGGTACGACCTTCCGTCAAAATGCGGTCCATGGTGTATTTACCGATAACCCCACGCAGGGCGCTGTCGGTAGCCTGGCGCAGACTGTCATCCGGGCTGGTTACGCTATACAGGTATTTTTCCGGATTGGTGACGCGGTACTGCACGTTCATCTCAACGCGCACCACGTTTTCGTCAGACGTCAGCATCACGCCGGAAGCAGCCAGTTCACGCACGGCTTCCACGTTCACCGGTTTAACTTCGTCGATAAACGTCGGTTTCCAGTTCAGACCAGGTTCAACCAGATGGCTGAATTTACCAAAGCGTGTTACCACGCCGCGTTCGGCTTCTTTAATGGTGTAGAAACCACTGGCCGCCCAGATAATGACAATCGCTGCCGCTGCGATGGTAACGACACGACCGCCAAGCTGCGGGCGCGGGCCTTGCGATGAACTGCCACCGCCAGATCCAGTGCCTTTACCGCCGCCCAGACCACCGAGCTTTTTGCTCAGTTTGCGGAAGATATCATCTAAATCAGGTGGCCCTTGATCGCGACCGCCTTTGTTTCCATTTCCCTCAGAGTTGCCGCCAGGTTTGCTGCTTCCCCACGGGTCGCGGTCTTGTCCGTTATTACCGGGCTGATTCCACGCCATGTTTGTGCTCCATATTTGTTATGCGGTGATCCCTGTTGTCTTTCGACGCCAGAGGATATGACTCCACGCTTCAGACGCTTTGCCGGTTAGATCAGGTAATCGATCAACGCCGGTTCTTGTTTACAGAGGCGACGCCAGTCAACAATCGGCATACGAACTTGCAGGCTTACGCTGCCGTCCTCCTCCATCCACTCTTTTTCTATTGCCTGAAGCTGATAAAAACGACTTCTCAGACGCCCTTCCTGCGGCGGCAGACGCAATGTATGCTGCGCCACCTCACCGGAAAGCCGCTCCGTCAAAGCCTGAAAAAGCTGTGGTATCCCCGCTCCGGTCTGCGCAGAAAGCCAGACACGGATCGGTTTGTTCTCTTCGTCCCGATCAATACGCGGTTCGAAATCTTCCAGCATATCGATCTTATTCATCACCAGCAGGGTTGGGATCTCGTGAGCATCAATCTCTTCAAGAACCGTATTCACCGCTTCGATGTTTTCTTGTACACGCACATCTGCCGCATCAATGACGTGCAGCAGCAATGTGGCTTGCCGCGTCTCTTGTAACGTGGCTTTAAACGCCGCCACCAGATCGTGCGGCAAGTGGCGAATAAACCCTACGGTATCTGCCAGCACGGTTTCACCGACATCCGCGACGTCAATACGCCGCAACGTCGGATCGAGGGTGGCAAACAACTGGTCTGCCGCGTAGACCCGCGCTTCGGTGATGCGATTGAAAAGGGTAGATTTACCGGCGTTGGTATATCCCACCAGCGAAACAGTAGGAACGTCGGCTTTGATACGCGATTGCCGCCCCTGCTCACGCTGCTTTTCAACTCTTTCCAGGCGCGACTGTATCTGCACGATGCGATTACGCAACAAACGACGGTCGGTTTCGAGCTGGGTTTCACCCGGACCACGCAAACCGATCCCGCCTTTCTGTCTTTCAAGGTGGGTCCAGCCACGCACCAGGCGCGTAGCCAGATGGCGCAGCTGCGCCAGCTCAACCTGCAACTTACCCTCATGGGTACGCGCACGTTGGGCGAAAATATCTAAAATAAGGCCGGTGCGATCGATGACACGACACTCGCACAAACGCTCCAGGTTACGCTCTTGCGCTGGGCTCAGGGCATGGTCAAAAAGAACGACCGAAGCACCCGTCGCTTTGACAGCTTCCGCAATTTCAACTGCTTTACCTTCACCTACAAAATACTTTGGGTGCGGCGCTTTACGGCTACCGGTAATCACCTGCAATGCTTCGACACCGGCGGAAGAAACCAGAGATTCAAACTCCTGGAGGTCTTCCATATCTTTGTCTTGCGTAAAATAGATGTGTACCAGCACCGCCTGCTCACCAGCATCATAACGGTCAAACAAGCGTAAAACCCTCTAAATAGATCAGCGGGGAACGCAGGATCGCTGGCTCCCCGTGTAAAAAAAACAGCCCGAAACCTTATTCGGTTTCTTCGCTGTCCTGTTGCGCGGAAGTATTCTGCGCGCTGCTACCATGATGGTAGTTACTGCTAGTACCGCCACCGGCGTTGTTACTGTGATGAGAAACCGGGCGAGACGGGACAACAGTAGAAATCGCGTGCTTATAAACCATCTGGCTGACCGTGTTTTTCAACAGGATCACGAACTGATCAAAAGACTCGATTTGTCCTTGCAGCTTAATACCATTCACCAAATAAATAGAAACTGGAACACGTTCCCGACGCAGTGCGTTCAGGAACGGATCTTGTAAAGATTGCCCCTTAGCCATTCTCTCTTTTCCTTATATGCTTATTTGTACTTTGAACCTTTCGATTCTGAAAAAATTGCGCACGATACGTCTCAATTGTACACATTCAGCCTGCGATAGCACCAACAACCTGTAATACTTCGTCACGCGCCTGTTCTGGTTTTTCACTGTCAAGCCAGTGAACCCCTTCCCAACCACGCAGCCAGGTTATCTGCCGCTTCGCCAACTGTCTCGTGGCGCAAACACCTCGATAAACCATTTCATCGTATGAGATTTCGCCTTCAAGGTAAGACCACATCTGGCGATAACCCACGCAACGAATGGAAGGCAAATCCGTATGCAAATCTCCTCGGGCAAAAAGCGCCCGGACTTCTGCTTCAAAACCTGAAGCCAACATCTGATGAAAACGCTGCTCAATTCGTTGATGGAGCAGTTCACGGCTCGCCGGGGCGATGGCGAACTGATGCACCTGATACGGTAGAGCGTCTCCTGACGTTTGCGTCAGTTCCGTTAAAGTTTTACCCGAAATGAAAAAAACTTCCAGTGCCCGGGAAAGCCTTTGTGGATCATTTGGATGAATCCTTGCTGCCGCAACAGGATCGATCTCCTGAAGTTGACGATGCAATGACTCCCAACCTTGCTCTGCCGCTTGTTGCTCAATTCTGGCTCGTACTTCGGGGTTCGCCGACGGTAGCGGCGACAATCCCTCCAGTAACGCCTTGAAATACAACATAGTACCGCCCACTAACAGCGGGATTCGCCCCGCCGCCGTGATATCGGCCATTTCCGCCAGCGCATCGCGACGAAAATCAGCAGCCGAATAAGCCTGCGACGGATCGCGAATATCCAGCAATCGGTGCGGCGCGGCGAGTAACTCTTCAGCGTTCGGCTTCGCCGTCCCGATATCCATCCCTTTGTAAATAAGGGCAGAATCAACGCTTATCAACTCTACTGGTAAAATTTTACGCAGCTCAATGGCTAACGCCGTTTTACCGGAGGCCGTCGGCCCCATCAAAAAAATTGCCTTAGGCAGGCTCGCCTTACTGATATCACTCATCTTTCAGGGCTTTTAGCGCCGGACGTAAATCAACAGATTGTAACAGACCACCCGGCGGCGTTTTCACAAGCTGCGGACATAACCGTTCTACATCCGCCAGCAGGGTAATGGCCTGAGCCATTGACCACTGTGCATGTTCGCTCATCAGATTTCGTGCAATCCACTGCGCAATATTGCCAGGTTCGAATACGGACTGCTTCGCCAGGTAGCCTATCAGTTCAGGAATCAAGATTTGTAAATTTTGTTGGCGTAAGGGTAAAGGCACGGCTCTGATGGTCACATGCTGCGCATCAGACTGAAATTCAATGCCTAACTCCGCCAGAGCGGACTGCGCTTTTTCTAATGCCGATTTTTCTTCGCCAGAGACTTTTAGCCGCAACGGAATAAGCAACGGCTGGGCACAAACCGGCGCCTCACCCGGCGTCAGTTGCATCTGACGCAACCAACGTTCCGCTACCGCCAGGGCTAAAAGTGAAATGTTGCCGTCACGCTCCAGCAGCGCACAGTCGGAATTGACGATAGTCAACACCCGACCAAAGCTTTGACCATTCGAGGCCAGCGTAAGTTCCTGCGGTTCTGGCGCTTTTGGTTTGAGCATCGGCGCAGGCGTTTGCAAAAGCTGGCGATACACTTCGCCTTGCTGTTTCTGGTAGCCCGGTTGCGCGTTCGGCCAGGGAGCAGACTGGCGACTGCCTGATGCTGGCGCAGGAGTGTAGCGTGGAGCTACCGGTTCACGAACTGCCGGTTCTGCAAAATGATTACGCCCTGCGGCTACGCGGTTTTCCGGGATGGCGCGCGATGCAGGTTGTGGTTCATCATCCAGCGGCAGCGGCGTTTCCAGTTGCTGTTGTAGCACGCTCAGCACGCCCTGATAGATAAAGTCATGCACCAGACGCGACTGATGGAAACGCACCTCGTGTTTGGCGGGGTGCACGTTGACGTCCACCTGATGCGGGTCGATCTCCAGATACAGCACAAACGCAGGTTGCTGATCGGCGCCCAGTTTGTCTTCGCAGGCCTGGCGGATCGCATGATTGATCAGGCGATCGCGCATCATGCGCCCATTCACGTAGCAATACTGAATTTCCGCCAGTGCAGGCGTGGTGTGATTCGGATCAGCCACCCAGCCGCGCAGCGTGAGATCGCCGTGCTGCCATTCAATCGCCAGCGCATGTTCGAGAAAAGCGGTGCCACAAATCGCCCCTAAACGGCGTTCTTTTTGCCCGCCTTCCGGCACTGCGCGGTACTGGCGCACAATTTTGCCGTTATGCGACAAGTTGATAGTGACGTCGAAACGCGCCAGCGCAATGCGGCGGATGATTTCATCGATATGGTTAAATTCGGTTTTCTCGGTGCGCAGGAATTTGCGCCGCGCCGGAGTGTTGTAGAACAGATCCAGCACCTCCAGCGTTGTTCCCACCGGATGCGCCGCTGGTTTAACCGTCACGTCCATATCACGCCCTTCGGCATAAGCCTGCCAGGCTTCCTGCTGTTCCGCAGTGCGCGAAGTGAGCGTCAGGCGGGAAACCGAACTGATACTCGCCAGCGCCTCACCGCGAAAACCCAGGCTGATAATAGCTTCGAGATCGTCCAGAGAGGCAATTTTACTGGTAGCATGACGAGCCAGCGCCAGCGCCAGCTCATCTTTTTTGATACCGCAGCCGTTATCACGAATGCGGATAAGTTTCGCCCCACCGCGTTCGATATCAATATCGATGCGCGTCGCACCCGCATCGAGGCTGTTTTCTACCAGTTCTTTGACTACCGACGCAGGTCGCTCGACCACCTCACCTGCGGCAATCTGGTTCGCCAGTTGTGGCGGTAAGACCTGAATTGGCATCAATTATCCTTAGTTTGGCAGCGTGCGATCTGGTGTCGTCACCGTACTGGCAGTTTGTGCCGTTGCGCCCTGCGGCGCAGATTGCATCGGATGCGCAAGGAAGTAATTGCGCAGGCCTTTGTAAATGGCTTCTGCCAGCTGTTGTTGGTAATCGTCGCTCGCCAGCAAACGTTCTTCGCTGTTGTTGCTGATAAAACCGGTTTCGACCAGTACTGACGGAATATCCGGCGAACGCAGAACGCCAAGGCTGGCGTGTTCTGGTCGACGTTTATGTATTTCGCCAATGCGTTGCAACTGACTGATCATACTGGTCGCCACATCATACCCTACCCGCTGGGAATGACCGAACTGTAAATCCAGCACCGCCTGGCTTAAATACGGGTCAGACTGACTGTTCGCCAGCACATCGCCTGCCCCGCCCAGCAGCTCCGACTGTTTCTCGTGCTGTTCCAGCCAGCTTGCCATTTCACTGTTTGCGCGACGGTTAGAGAGCACCCACACGGAAGCGCCGGTAGCACTGCGGTTCGGTGCGGCATCAGCGTGAATCGACACAAGGAAATTGGCGTTTTGCTTACGTGCCACATCGCTGCGCCCCATCACCGAGATAAAGTAATCCCCGTCACGGGTTAAAACGCCCTTAAACATCGGATCATCATTGAGCAAAGTACGCAATTTACGCGCGATGGCGATGGTGACATTTTTCTCCCGCGTACCGCCAGGGCCGATAGCGCCAGGATCCTGACCACCGTGTCCGGCATCAATGGCGATGACAATTTTTTCGCCAGTGTTAGCCGTCGCGCGCGCTGCCGGACGCGTCACCGTATTGCTACTGATGACACCCGTAGCCCGGTTGCTCTCGGTTTTAAACGGATTACGCGCCGGTTCGCTGACGCGCGGTGCGACAACCGCAGGCGTTTCAACACGTTTAGCAACCACGGGCGGCGGCGGAGGCGGTGGTGGCGCATCGGCATTAATCGTAAAGACGACGGTGTAATTGCTGCCATTCTGCCGCTTCACCGCTTCGGTTTTACCGTTTTCGGTGAGATCGACCACCAGCCGCAGCGTTTGCGCATCTTTTGGCGTTCCAGAGCGAATCGCCTTCACCAGATTATTACCGCTGAACAACAACGGCAGCCCCTGAATCACGCCCGTTTGTTTGATATCGAGCGCCACGGTGCGTTTGCTTTGATGGCTAAATGCATAGTCAGGATCGCCAATAAAACTTAACGTTATCCGCGCCTGTTGATTGCCATTAGAAACCTGAATATCAGAGAGCGTCGCGGCGCCAGCCTGCGCGCACAGCAGCACCAACGTCGCTACCAACCAATTTCTGATGCGATACATCATCCCGCCACCTTCAAAGGTTAACCGGCTAAACGCGCCAGCAACAATTCACCCGCAGAGGAGACCGCACTCACGCGCGCCTCACGGCCTTGTGCCTGATAATCAATGTGTATTTCGACATCCGGGTCAGGAAGAACACCTGTACCTTGTTGTGGCCACTCCACCAGGCAGATGGCATCGTTGGCAAAATAATCGCGGATCCCCATAAACTCCAGCTCCTCGGGATCGGCAAGGCGGTACAAATCAAAGTGATAAACCATTAAATTGTCGAGCGTATAGGGTTCGACCAGCGTATAAGTGGGGCTTTTGACATTACCCTGATGGCCCAGCGCCTGTAAAAAGCCCCGGCTAAAGGTGGTTTTACCTGCGCCTAAATCGCCATACAGATAGATTACGGTTGCGCCATCGCAAGCTTTCGCTACCCGCTCGCCCAGGTCTAATGTTGCCTGCTCATCAGGGAGCGGAATTACTCGATTCATCATGGTTTTTATCAGTCACTTCCGGGTTAACAATACGCTGTAGCGTGGAAAAGAGATCGGTTGCCAGCATCCCGCGCGTACCAAAACGCGCCGCCAGCACGTCAGCCGCCGCGCCGTGTGCGATACAGCCAGCACAGGCTGCATCATACGGCGACAGTTTTTGCCCAAGCAATGCGCCAATAATACCAGAGAGCACATCACCCATGCCGCCGCTGGCCATCCCTGCATTTCCGGCATCAATAATGCCTAAAGCGTCAGGATGGGCGGCGACCACGGTTCCGGCACCTTTCAGCACCGCTACGCCGCCATAACGTTGTACCAGACGTTGGGCGCAATGTAAGCGGTCACTTTCAATTTCTGCAACGGAACAGCCCAACAACCGTGCGGCCTCGCCAGGATGCGGCGTGATCACGCGATTGTGACGCTTATCGGGATTGATTGCCAGCAGGTTCAATGCATCAGCATCCCACAACATCGGTTTGCGAAAACTCTCAACTTTTTGTAGGGCTTTTTTCCCCCACTCTTGCTGGCCCAGACCAGGGCCAATCACCACCACATCGGCCCATTCCAGGCTTTCAGTTAAAGATTTCTCCGTCAACTCGTACACCATCAATTCCGGTCGTGCGGTCAGCAGCGGCGCAATGTTTTCACTGCGGGTCAGTACTCGGACTAGACCAGCGCCAGCACGCAGCGCCGCTTCCCCCGTCATACGAATAGCCCCCGCCGTGCCGTGATCGCCACCGATAATCACCAGCCGCCCGTGATCGCCTTTATGCGAAGTCGGGCGACGCGGTTTCAGCCAGTGAGAAAGTTGTTCTGCCGAAAACCGCTGAATTTTCGTCTCCTGACCTGCCAGCCAACTGTCCAGTCCCAGCGAGTCAAAATGCAGTTGCCCGGTAACATCCCGTGCTTTGCCGGTTAACAAACCAGGTTTAAGGGCAATAAAGGTGATGGTGTGAGCGGCGTTGATCACCGCGCCTGGCGTGGCGCCGGTTTCTGCCAGCAGGCCGGAAGGGATATCAACCGCCACAATCGGCGCCGGATGGGAATTAGCATGGTCGATTAATTGGCTAACAGATTCGCGGGGTGCTTGCTGCAATCCGGTGCCGAGCAGCGCATCAACGATCAAATCCACCGGCGCAGGCCAGACAATATTCGAGGCATGGATCTCGCCTCCCGCGTTTAACCATGCTTCGCGTGCCAGCGCAGCCTCTTCCGGTAACGGTTTGTCGCTCTCCTGGGCCAGTAACGTAACCTCAATACCGACCGCTTTTGCCAACCGCGCGACCACGTAGCCATCGCCGCCATTATTGCCATGACCGCACAGCACCAGCCAGTGGCGGGCGTCAGGATAAGCGGTACGACACACCTGAAACGCGGCTTCACCCGCACGAAGCATCAGTTCATAAAGCGTTAGCCCCAGCGCATCTGCCGCTTCGCGTTCGCCACGTCGGATATCGTCGGCGTGCCAGACGGTGTGTGGTATACTTACGGGGTTTTTCTTCATTGTATGGTCCGTCATGTCAGAGCCCCTCGATCTCAATCAGTTAGCGCAAAAAATTAAACAGTGGGGGCTGGAACTGGGCTTTCAGCAGGTGGGTATTACCGATACCGATCTCAGCGAGTCCGAGCCAAAACTGCAAGCATGGCTGGACAAACAATACCACGGCGAAATGGACTGGATGGCGCGTCACGGTATGCTGCGCGCCCGCCCCCACGAGTTATTGCCCGGTACGCTGCGCGTGATCAGCGTGCGGATGAACTACCTGCCTGCCAACGCCGCATTTGCCAGCACGCTGAAAAATCCCAAACTCGGCTATGTTAGCCGTTATGCGCTGGGTCGTGACTACCACAAACTTCTGCGCAACCGACTCAAAAAGCTGGGCGAGATGATTCAGCAACATTGTGTTTCGCTGAATTTTAGACCGTTTGTCGATTCTGCGCCTGTTCTTGAGCGCCCGCTGGCTGAAAAAGCGGGACTTGGCTGGACAGGTAAGCACTCACTTATCCTCAATCGCGAAGCCGGCTCGTTCTTCTTTTTAGGCGAACTGTTGGTTGATATTCCGTTACCGGTAGATCAACCAGTCGAGGAAGGATGCGGTAAATGCGTGGCCTGTATGACGATTTGCCCGACCGGCGCCATTGTCGAGCCATATACCGTTGATGCTCGCCGCTGTATCTCTTATCTCACCATCGAACTGGAAGGGGCAATCCCGAAAGAGTTACGCCCATTAATGGGAAACCGTATTTACGGCTGTGATGACTGTCAGCTTATCTGCCCGTGGAATCGCTATTCGCAACTGACAACTGAAGATGATTTCAACCCGCGCAAGCCACTACACGCACCGGAACTCATTGAGTTATTCGCCTGGAGCGAAGAGAAGTTTTTAAAAATAACGGAAGGTTCGGCGATTCGCCGTATAGGCCACCTGCGCTGGCTGCGTAATATCGCCGTGGCATTAGGCAATGCGCCCTGGGATGAAGCGATTCTGACGGCGTTGGAAAGTCGTAAAGGTGAGCATCCACTTCTTGATGAACACATAGCGTGGGCGATTACGCAGCAAATCGAGCGACGAAATGCCTGCGTGGTTGAGGTTCAACTACCGAAAAAACAGCGTCTTGTTCGGGTGATTGAAAAGGGCTTACCACGCGACGCCTGATTCATCCACAGCTTGTGAATAAAAATAAAAACGCATTGCAATTCAAGCCGGAAAAAATCGTCAAGCGATCAATACGACAAATCGAAACCTTAATTTTCAATTTAAATATCAACACGTTAATAATTTACTATTCACCGTGCGAAGTTTTTCTGAAATTAAGATTACAGCCTGAACCTGTGGATAACTCTGTTTACAAGAGTTTGTCAGAGACAACAAAAATCAGCAATAACGCATTGCGTCGCTGTGGATAGTTTATTGAGAGGAGAATTTGGAGCGGGAAACGAGACTCGAACTCGCGACCCCGACCTTGGCAAGGTCGTGCTCTACCAACTGAGCTATTCCCGCT
>NZ_SZVK01000010.1:17696-111507 GCF_005280595.1 Escherichia sp. MR
TTGGAGCGGGAAACGAGACTCGAACTCGCGACCCCGACCTTGGCAAGGTCGTGCTCTACCAACTGAGCTATTCCCGCTTAATCTTCGTCTTTCGAACCGCTACTGCCTTGGCTGCCTTCACTCACCTTAGTCACTTACTTTTGTAAGCTCCCAAGGATTCGTTCAGTTGCCGCCTTGTCGCAATTCGAAATACTGCGATTGGGTGGTCTGTGCTTTGCAGCACTTTTCAAATTTTGGAGCGGGAAACGAGACTCGAACTCGCGACCCCGACCTTGGCAAGGTCGTGCTCTACCAACTGAGCTATTCCCGCGTACTACTTAATTTTGCTTTCGTAATTTTCGCATTTCTGCGTCGTTACGGGAGGCGCATTATACGAGAAATCTTTCCCTCTGCAACCCCCCTAAAAAATTTTTTTTGAGCTTTTAACTCAAGTGCTGAAATTATCAGCAAGACGTTCAATTTAGCGCCAAACCCACGCCGCCGCAAGTGGATTCCGGCGGTTACGTGACCAGGCAAAGTTTTACAGCTTGATAAAATGCTCGCGGTAGTAAGCCAGCTCCGCCACCGATTCACGGATATCATCCATCGCCTGATGCGTCCCCTGCTTGGTAAAACCATCAAGAATTTCCGGCTTCCAGCGGCGCGCCAGCTCTTTCAGGGTGCTGACATCGAGATAACGGTAGTGGAAGTAGGCTTCCAGTTCCGGCATATATTTAAACAGGAAGCGACGATCCTGACCGATGCTGTTACCACAAATTGGCGATTTCCCCGCAGGCACCCACTCTTTTAAGAACTCGAGCGTCGCCAGTTCTGCTTCGCGATCGCCCATTGTGCTCGCCTTCACGCGCTCCACCAGCCCACTGGCGGTATGGGTACGGACATTCCAGTCATCCATCAACGCCAGTTGTTCATCAGACTGGTGTACTGCAATGGTCGGCCCTTCCGCCAGAATATTCAGGTTGGCATCGGTCACCAGCGTGGCAATCTCAATAATGCGATCGCGCTCGGGATCCAGACCGGTCATCTCAAGATCGATCCAAATCAGGTTGTTTTCATTGGCACTCATGCTATTTTTCCACCCATTCACAGTGACTATATTGATCCACAATTGCGTGTATCATAGATGTTTTGCCCATCAGGGGCGACCAGGAGTCAGTACGATTGAGTAAAAATAAACTCTCCAAAGGCCAACAGCGCCGTGTGAACGCCAATCACCAGCGTCGTCTTAAAACGTCTAAGGAGAAGCCCGACTACGACGACAATCTGTTTGGCGAGCCTGATGAAGGTATCGTCATCAGCCGTTTTGGTATGCACGCTGATGTGGAATCCGCAGACGGCGAAGTTCACCGCTGCAATATTCGCCGTACTATCCGTTCGCTGGTGACCGGCGATCGCGTGGTCTGGCGTCCGGGTAAACCGGCGGCGGAAGGCGTAAATGTCAAAGGGATCGTGGAAGCAGTACATGAGCGCACCTCAGTGTTGACGCGCCCGGATTTTTACGACGGCGTGAAACCTATTGCCGCCAACATCGACCAGATTGTTATTGTCTCCGCCATTTTGCCGGAGCTGTCGCTCAATATTATCGACCGTTACCTGGTGGCCTGCGAAACCTTGCAGATTGAGCCGATTATTGTGCTCAACAAGATAGATCTGCTGGACGACGAAGGCATGGCATTCGTCAACGAACAGATGGATATCTACCGCAATATCGGTTATCGCGTATTGATGGTTTCCAGTCATACTCAGGATGGGCTGAAACCGCTGGAAGAGGCGTTGACCGGGCGCATCAGCATTTTTGCCGGACAGTCCGGCGTCGGCAAATCGAGTCTGCTTAACGCGCTGCTGGGTCTGCAAAAAGAGATCCTGACCAACGATGTCTCAGACAACTCCGGTCTCGGCCAGCACACCACCACTGCTGCCCGGCTGTATCACTTCCCGCACGGAGGCGATGTGATTGATTCCCCTGGCGTGCGTGAATTCGGCCTCTGGCACCTGGCGCCGGAACAAATCACTCAAGGCTTTGTCGAATTTCATGATTACTTAGGCCTGTGTAAATATCGCGATTGCAAACACGATACCGATCCGGGCTGCGCAATCCGTGAAGCGGTTGATGAGGGGAAAATCGCGGAAACTCGTTTCGAAAACTATCACCGTATTCTGGAAAGCATGGCGCAGGTAAAAACGCGTAAAAACTTTTCTGATACGGATGACTGACAATTAAGCTAACCGTCGTTAGAATCGTCCCCTTTTTTTCAGGATCCGGCATGAACGCCGGATCAGGAACGACAAAACAATGGCCTGGAGGCTACCTTGTTAAATTCATTTAAACTTTCGCTACAGTACATTCTGCCAAAACTATGGCTTACTCGCCTGGCGGGTTGGGGCGCAAGCAAGCGGGCAGGATGGCTGACAAAACTGGTTATCGATCTGTTCGTTAAATACTACAAGGTCGACATGAAAGAGGCGCAGAAACCGGACACCGCCAGTTACCGCACCTTTAACGAATTTTTTGTCCGTCCGTTGCGTGACGATGTGCGCCCAATCGATACCGATCCCAATGTCCTGGTCATGCCTGCCGATGGCGTTATTAGCCAGTTAGGTAAAATCGAAGAAGATAAAATCTTGCAAGCGAAAGGCCACAACTACAGCCTCGAAGCCCTGCTGGCGGGTAACTACCTGATGGCGGATCTCTTCCGTAATGGTACGTTTGTGACCACTTACCTCTCCCCGCGTGACTATCACCGCGTACATATGCCATGCAACGGTATCCTGCGTGAGATGATCTACGTGCCGGGCGATCTCTTCTCCGTTAACCATCTCACTGCCCAGAACGTGCCAAATCTGTTTGCCCGTAACGAACGCGTAATCTGCCTGTTCGATACCGAATTTGGCCCGATGGCACAGATTCTGGTCGGGGCGACGATTGTTGGCAGCATTGAAACTGTCTGGGCTGGCACCATTACGCCGCCGCGCGAAGGCATCATCAAACGCTGGACCTGGCCTGCCGGGGAAAACGACGGTTCGGTGGCACTGCTGAAAGGCCAGGAAATGGGTCGCTTTAAACTCGGCTCTACCGTTATCAACTTGTTTGCGCCAGGTAAAGTGAATCTGGTTGAGCAACTGGCAAGCCTGTCTGTCACGAAAATTGGTCAGCCGCTGGCAGTATCTACCGAAACCTTTGTTACGCCAGAAGCTGAACCAGCCCCGCTTCCTGCTGAAGAGATCGAGGCAGAACACGACGCCAGCCCATTGGTTGACGACAAAAAAGACCAGGTCTAATCCATCAAAGGAAACGCTGACGTGCGCCTGATTATCACTTTTCTGATGGCCTGGTGCCTCAGTTGGGGGGCGTACGCCGCGACGGCCCCCGATAGTAAACAAATCTCACAAGAACTGGAGCAGGCAAAAGCGGCGAAGCCCGCGCAGCCAGAAGTCGTAGAGGCGCTCCAGTCCGCCTTAAATGCGCTTGAGGAGCAAAAAAGCTCCCTTGAGCGCATCAAGCAATATCAGCAAGTTATCGATAATTACCCGAAACTCTCCGCTACTCTGCGCGCACAGTTGAACAACATGCGTGATGAGCCGCGCAGTGTGTCGCCGGGGATGTCTACCGACGCGCTGAATCAGGAAATTCTCCAGGTCAGTAGTCAATTGCTGGATAAAAGCCGTCAGGCTCAGCAAGAACAGGAGCGCGCCCGCGAGATTGCGGATTCACTAAATCAACTACCGCAACAGCAAACCGACGCCCGCCGCCAGTTGAATGAAATCGAGCGTCGTCTCGGGACACTTACGGGAAATAGTCCGCTTAATCAGGCGCAAAATTTCGCGTTGCAGGCCGACTCCGCGCGTTTGAAGTCATTGGTCGATGAACTCGAACTGGCGCAACTTTCTGCCAATAATCGTCAGGAACTGGCGCGTCTGCGTTCGGCACTGGCAGAAAAAGAGAGTCAACAACTGGATGCGTATTTGCAGGCATTGCGTAACCAGTTGAATAGCCAACGCCAACTGGAAGCGGAACGGGCGCTGGAAAGCACCGAATTACTGGCAGAAAGCAGTGCCGATTTGCCGAAAGATATCGTCGCTCAATTCAAAATTAACCGCGAGCTGTCGGCGGCGTTGAATCAGCAGGCGCAGCGGATGGATCTCGTCGCTTCACAGCAACGTCAGGCTACCAGCCAGACGTTGCAGGTTCGGCAGGCGCTGAATACGCTACGCGAACAATCACAATGGCTGGGTTCGTCAAACCTGCTCGGCGAAGCACTGCGGGCACAAGTGGCACGACTGCCGGAAATGCCCAAACCGCAGCAACTGGATACTGAAATGGCGCAGTTGCGCGTGCAACGGTTACGTTATGAGGATCTCCTCAATAAACAGCCGCTGCTACGGCAAATCCATCAGGCCGACGGTCAGCCGCTGACCGCCGAGCAAAACCGTATTCTGGAAGCACAGCTACGCACTCAGCGTGAGTTACTGAACTCCTTACTCCAGGGTGGCGACACGCTACTGCTTGAACTGACCAAGCTGAAAGTCTCCAACGGACAACTGGAAGATGCACTGAAAGAGGTCAATGAAGCGACGCACCGCTATCTGTTCTGGACTTCTGATGTGCGCCCGATGACCATCGCCTGGCCGCTGGAAATCGCCCAGGATCTACGCCGTCTGATCTCGCTGGACACCTTCAGTCAGTTGGGTAAAGCCACCATGATGATGCTGACCAGCAAAGAGACGATTTTGCCACTGTTTGGCGCGTTGATTCTGGTCGGTTGCAGTATTTACTCGCGCCGCTATTTCACCCGTTTTCTTGAACGTTCGGCGGCGAAAGTCGGCAAAGTGACTCAGGATCACTTCTGGCTGACGTTACGCACTCTTTTCTGGTCGATTCTCGTCGCGTCACCGCTGCCAGTGCTGTGGATGACGCTCGGCTACGGGCTGCGCGAGGCGTGGCCTTATCCGCTGGCGGTGGCGATTGGCGATGGCGTTACGGCCACCGTGCCATTGCTGTGGGTAGTGATGATTTGCGCCACCTTTGCCCGCCCGAACGGCTTGTTTATCGCTCATTTTGGCTGGCCGCGCGAACGGGTTTCCCGTGGGATGCGCTACTATCTGATGAGCATCGGGCTTATTGTGCCGCTGATTATGGCGCTGATGATGTTCGATAATCTCGACGACCGCGAGTTTTCCGGTTCGCTGGGCCGTCTTTGCTTTATCCTCATTTGCGGTGCATTGGCGGTAGTCACACTCAGCCTGAAAAAAGCCGGTATCCCGCTGTATCTCAACAAAGAAGGTAGCGGTGACAATATTGCCAACCATATGTTGTGGAACATGATGATTGGCGCGCCGCTGGTCGCTATTCTCGCCGCTGCGGTGGGTTATCTGGCAACGGCGCAAGCTCTGCTGGCAAGGCTGGAAACGTCGGTCGCCATCTGGTTCCTGTTGCTGGTGGTTTATCACGTTATCCGCCGCTGGATGCTGATCCAGCGCCGCAGGCTGGCGTTTGACCGGGCGAAGCATCGACGGGCAGAGATGTTAGCGCAACGTGCGCGTGGCGAAGAAGAAGCGCATCATCACAGTAGCCCGGAAGGGGCAATTGAAGTCGATGAAAGCGAAGTCGATCTCGATGCTATCAGCGCGCAATCCTTGCGGCTGGTGCGTTCACTCCTGATGCTGATCGCCCTGCTTTCGGTCATCGTGCTGTGGTCAGAAATCCATTCTGCTTTTGGCTTCCTCGAAAATATTTCGCTATGGGATGTCACATCAACAGTGCAGGGCGTGGAAAGTCTGGAACCGATTACCCTCGGTGCGGTGCTGATTGCCATTCTGGTATTTATTATCACCACGCAGCTTGTGCGCAACCTACCCGCGCTGCTGGAGCTGGCAATTTTGCAGCACCTCGATTTAACGCCGGGTACGGGCTACGCCATCACCACCATCACCAAATATCTGCTGATGCTGATTGGCGGGCTGGTCGGCTTCTCGATGATTGGTATTGAGTGGTCGAAATTGCAGTGGCTGGTCGCTGCGCTCGGTGTTGGTCTCGGTTTTGGTTTGCAGGAGATTTTCGCCAACTTTATCTCTGGCCTGATTATCCTGTTCGAAAAACCGATTCGCATTGGCGATACGGTGACGATTCGCGATCTCACTGGTAGCGTGACGAAAATTAACACCCGCGCCACCACCATCAGCGACTGGGATCGTAAAGAGATTATCGTGCCGAACAAGGCATTTATTACCGAGCAGTTTATCAACTGGTCGCTCTCTGACTCGGTCACGCGCGTGGTATTGACGATTCCGGCTCCTGCCGATGCCAACAGTGAAGAAGTGACGGAGATCCTGCTCACCGCAGCACGTCGCTGCTCGCTGGTGATCGACAATCCGGCACCGGAAGTCTTCCTGGTGGATCTGCAACAGGGGATTCAGATTTTCGAGCTGCGTATTTACGCCGCTGAGATGGGTCACCGTATGCCGCTACGCCATGAGATCCACCAGCTGATTCTGGCAGGCTTCCACGCCCACGGTATCGATATGCCATTCCCGCCTTTCCAGATGCGTCTGGAAAGTCTGAACGGTAAACAAACGGGAAGGACATTAACTTCTGCGGGTAGACGTCGCCAGGCAGGAAGTTTGTAATGTGTGAAGCTGCCAAATGACGCCAACGTGGCTAATTTAGCAGCTTAACTTCATCTTCAGTTATCTCCGGCTCCAGAGAGTATCATCCATAACGCATTTCTTCCTGACAACTCATCGCCGGACTGGCGATGAGTTGTTATTGCAGATAATCAATCTAAAGTTAACTGAGGCTGATTCGCCATGCGGCTGCAATAGTTCTGGTAAATCGCCATCGCTAACAGCGAGAAGAAGACAGGCCCGCCAATCATCCACAATGTGCTGTCCCAGTCTCCGGCTTCAACTACAGGCTGAATGATGGTGAAGACGTTCGCAAATGTCACCACCAGTACAACAACCACAGTTGCGATCATTGCCGACATATGCGTTTTGAAAATCACAAACGGTCTGTCGAGATCCTGACGCGCTTTAAAGAACGGGAAAGCCAGCGCGAGGAACAGATATGGAATGGTCATGGAAACGTTCGCCATCAGCGTCAGCTTGCTAAAGAACGCCGATGCGGTGCCACCGCCAAAGGAAACCAGCAGGATGAAGACAGTAACCAACCCACACTGCATCCACATAGCAATGGATGGCATCCCCATGGCATTCAGGCGCGTCATCGGCTCCGGCCACAAGGCTTTCGGCGTCCCTTGAATAATCGCTTTCAGTGGTGAGTAGCAAAGTGTAAAGAACGCACCGGTGTAGGCGAGGAACATGGAAAGTCCGGTAATACGCGCAAACCATACGCCCAGCGACAATGACGCTTCAGGTGATAAATGCAGTGCATTACCCAGAGACATCCCCAGGCTCTTCATCAGCACATAAGTAATATTACCAAGGTTAACAGAACCATTACTTAATACCTGCTGCCAGTTAGTGCTGACGCCCCATAAGAATATTGCTAACGAATAACCGATTGAAATAACAATAGCGGCAAAAACAATACCTTTAGCAAAGTTCTTTTCTGGGTTTTCCGTTTTATCTACCAGCCCACCTACAGCCTCAATTCCGCCATAAGCAAAAATGGCAAATACGACAAAAGATAACATCGCCAGACCGGACTGATATCCCGGATTCGGTGATACCAGGAAATTAATATCCTGCGCGAAATGCCCACCATTTAATAACAAAATAGTAATGCTTACTAACAGCAATACTAAATTAAGACACATTACTGCAATACCGCCCACCGCAGTAATACGGGCAATTTTATTAATCCCTTTCGAGGCAACGACGGTAACCAGAATCATCCATGCTACAGCCAGCAGCCCAACCACCTGCGTAGGCTCAAGCCCAGCAATGCGCCAGTGCTGGGTCATATCGCTACCATAGAGGAAAGTAGAAAACGGCACCCAGACTTTAGCGGAGGTACTCACCATCCAAATGATATAAGAGGAAAACCACATAAATGTGCCGATGAAAGCAAAACGTGGTCCAACGCTATTATTCATCCAGGAATAGATACCGCCCTCTTCTTTGCGATAGGCAGCCCCCATTTCAGCCATCATTAAGGCGAATGGAATAAAGAATAATAATGCAGAAAATATATACCACGGAATCGCACTATATCCCATTAAATAATAAGCCGAAGGGCTATTCGCAAAACCGAATACTGAAGTAAAGATCATCAGTATGAGTCCAATTAGACTCATCTTTTTTATCGTGTGAGGCATGAAATCATCCTTCATTTCAGCGCGCATATTAAACGCGCCAACTAACTGCACTACCCACCGATTGGTGGGCAACAATAAAACTAAAACAGAATTGATACCTGGATGATAGCAAACATCCAGTCTTAAATTGTGCGCTTTAGCGGAAAAATGAAAACATATGCTACAGAATGGCGTCAGCTACGCCATTCTGTGTTGGATTTTAGCCAATTTTTCAGAATTATGCCCGGTCAACACTAAAGGCGATCACTTCTGCCAGTGTCTCCGCGCCCAGTGCTAACATCACCAGGCGGTCAACGCCTAACGCCACGCCGGAACAGTCGGGCATACCAACTTCAAGAGCTTCGATCAGGTTATGGTCGATAGGATGCTGCGGTAAACCACGTGCCGCACGTTTACGGTTATCCTGTTCAAAGCGTTGTTGCTGTTCACGGGCATCCGTCAATTCATGGAAACCATTCGCCAGCTCAATACCTTTGTAGTAGACCTCGAAGCGTTCTGCGACCCGATGATCCTCGGTACTGATTTGTGCCAGTGATGCCTGAGTGGCTGGAAAATGGTACACAAAAGTTGGTTTCTCTTTACCAATGTTCGGTTCCACGCCAAAGGTAAACAACAGTTGCAGCAGCGTGTCGCGGTCTTCTTCGGTATCTGCAACGTTGCTGAGATCCAGCTTTGCCGCCACTTCCCGCAACTGCGTTTTATCAGCAGAGAGCGGATCAATTTCCAGATAACGCAAGAAGGCTTGCTGATAAGAGAGGCTTTCTGCTGCCGGGCAGTCCAGCACCTGTTGCAGAAGATCGTCCACCTCGTTCATCAACCGGTACATATCATAGTGCGGTCGATACCACTCCAGCATAGTAAACTCAGGGTTGTGATAACGCCCCATCTCTTCATTACGGAAGCTGCGGCACAGCTGGAATACCGGACCACAACCGGCCACCAACAGGCGTTTCATGTGGTATTCCGGACTGGTCATTAACCAGAGATTCATCCCCTGCGAATGCCCGGGGCCAACGAAACGTGTCTCAAACGGGACCAGATGAATATCGGTTACCGTTGCCTGGCTCATACAAGGCGTCTCCACCTCCAGCACTCCACGATCGGCAAAGAAACGACGGATCTCCGCCATAATCGCCGCACGTTTTAATAAGTTAGGAATAGACGCGCTCGGCTGCCAGGATGCCGTTTCGCTCATAGTAAAATCTCCAGTTTTTAACAAGGGCACGAAGTCTACTCGCAACGCGGCGGCGAGACAAATTTTACGCAGGAATCAATCAACGGTGGACGGCGACTAAAAAAACCGCAATATGATGGTTTAGTAATTAAATTAATCATCTTCAGTGATAATTTAGCCCCCTGGCACGCTAAAAAAATCGATCTCGTCAAATTTCAGACTTATCCATCAGACTATACTGTTGTACCTATAAAGGAGCAGTGGAATAGCGTTCGCAGGCCGTAACTTTCAGATACTTACCCTGAAGTACGGTGCTGCGGGATAAAAACAATCTGGAGGAATGTCGTGCAAACCTTTCAAGCCGATCTTGCCATTGTAGGTGCCGGTGGCGCGGGATTACGTGCTGCAATTGCTGCCGCGCAGGCAAATCCAAATGCAAAAATCGCACTAATCTCAAAAGTATACCCGATGCGCAGCCATACCGTTGCCGCTGAAGGGGGCTCCGCCGCTGTCGCGCAGGATCATGACAGCTTCGAATATCACTTTCACGATACAGTAGCGGGTGGCGACTGGTTGTGTGAGCAGGATGTCGTGGATTATTTCGTCCACCACTGCCCAACCGAAATGACCCAACTGGAACTGTGGGGATGCCCATGGAGCCGTCGCCCGGATGGTAGCGTCAACGTACGTCGCTTCGGCGGCATGAAAATCGAGCGTACCTGGTTCGCCGCCGATAAGACCGGCTTCCATATGCTGCACACGCTGTTCCAGACCTCTCTGCAATTCCCGCAGATCCAGCGTTTTGACGAACACTTCGTGCTGGATATTCTGGTCGATGATGGTCATGTTCGCGGCCTGGTAGCCATGAACATGATGGAAGGTACGTTGGTACAGATCCGCGCTAATGCGGTAGTCATGGCAACCGGCGGTGCGGGTCGTGTATATCGCTACAACACCAATGGCGGTATCGTAACTGGTGACGGTATGGGTATGGCGCTGAGCCATGGCGTTCCGCTGCGTGATATGGAATTCGTTCAATATCACCCGACCGGCCTGCCAGGTTCCGGTATCCTGATGACCGAAGGTTGCCGTGGTGAAGGCGGTATTCTGGTCAACAAAAACGGCTACCGTTATCTGCAAGACTACGGTATGGGCCCGGAAACGCCGCTGGGCGAGCCGAAAAACAAATATATGGAACTGGGTCCGCGCGACAAAGTTTCTCAGGCCTTCTGGCACGAATGGCGTAAAGGTAACACCATCTCCACGCCACGTGGCGATGTGGTTTATCTCGACCTGCGTCATCTGGGCGAGAAAAAACTGCACGAACGTCTGCCGTTCATCTGTGAACTGGCGAAAGCGTACGTTGGCGTCGATCCGGTTAAAGAACCGATTCCGGTACGTCCGACCGCACACTACACCATGGGCGGTATCGAAACCGATCAGAACTGCGAAACCCGTATTAAAGGCCTGTTTGCCGTTGGCGAATGTTCTTCTGTTGGTCTGCACGGTGCAAACCGTCTGGGTTCCAACTCGCTGGCAGAACTGGTGGTCTTCGGTCGTCTGGCGGGTGAGCAAGCTATGGAACGCGCATCTACCGCCGGTAATGGCAACGATGCGGCAATCAATGCCCAGGTTGCTGGCGTTGAGCAGCGTCTGAAAGATCTGGTTAACCAGGATGGCGGCGAAAACTGGGCGAAGATCCGCGACGAAATGGGTCAGTCCATGGAAGAAGGTTGCGGTATCTACCGTACACCGGAACTGATGCAGAAAACCATCGACAAACTGGCGGAGCTGCAGGAACGCTTCAAGCGCGTGCGCATCACCGATACCTCCAGCGTGTTCAACACCGACCTGCTCTACACCATTGAACTGGGTCACGGTCTGAACGTTGCTGAATGTATGGCGCACTCCGCAATGGCACGTAAAGAATCTCGCGGCGCACACCAGCGTCTGGACGAAGGTTGCACCGAGCGTGACGACGTCAACTTCCTCAAACACACCCTCGCCTTCCGCGATGCTGATGGCACTACCCGCCTGGAGTACAGCGACGTGAAGATTACTACGCTGCCGCCAGCTAAACGCGTTTACGGTGGCGAAGCGGATGCAGCCGATAAGGCGGAAGCAGCCAATAAGAAGGAGAAGGCGAATGGCTGAGATGAAGAACCTGAAAATCGAGGTGGTGCGCTATAACCCGGAAGTCGATACCGCACCGCATAGCGCATTCTACGAAGTGCCTTATGACGCAACCACCTCATTACTGGATGCGCTGGGCTACATCAAAGACAACCTGGCACCAGACCTGAGCTACCGCTGGTCCTGCCGTATGGCGATTTGTGGTTCCTGCGGCATGATGGTTAACAACGTACCGAAACTGGCATGTAAAACCTTCCTGCGTGACTACACCGACGGTATGAAGGTTGAAGCGTTAGCTAACTTCCCGATCGAACGCGATCTGGTCGTCGATATGACCCACTTCATCGAAAGTCTGGAAGCGATCAAACCGTACATCATCGGCAACTCCCGCACTGCGGATCAGGGTACTAACATCCAGACCCCGGCGCAGATGGCGAAATATCACCAGTTCTCCGGTTGCATCAACTGTGGTCTGTGCTACGCCGCGTGCCCGCAGTTTGGCCTGAACCCAGAGTTCATTGGTCCGGCTGCCATTACGCTGGCGCATCGTTATAACGAAGATAGCCGCGACCACGGTAAGAAGGAGCGTATGGCGCAGTTAAACAGCCAGAACGGCGTATGGAGCTGTACTTTCGTGGGCTACTGCTCCGAAGTCTGCCCGAAACACGTCGATCCGGCTGCGGCCATTCAGCAGGGCAAAGTAGAAAGTTCGAAAGACTTTCTTATCGCGACCCTGAAACCACGCTAAGGAGTGCAACATGACGACTAAACGTAAACCGTATGTACGGCCAATGACGTCCACCTGGTGGAAGAAGTTGCCGTTTTATCGCTTTTACATGCTGCGCGAAGGCACGGCGGTTCCGGCTGTGTGGTTCAGCATTGAACTGATTTTCGGGCTGTTTGCCCTGAAAAATGGCCCGGAAGCCTGGGCGGGATTCGTCGACTTTTTACAAAACCCGGTTATCGTGATCATCAACCTGATTACTCTGGCGGCAGCCCTGCTGCACACCAAAACCTGGTTTGAGCTGGCACCGAAAGCGGCCAATATCATTGTAAAAGACGAAAAAATGGGACCAGAGCCAATTATCAAAAGTCTCTGGGCGGTAACTGTGGTTGCCACCATCGTAATCCTGTTTGTTGCCCTGTACTGGTAAGGAGCCTGAGATGATTAATCCAAATCCAAAGCGTTCTGACGAACCGGTATTCTGGGGCCTCTTCGGGGCCGGTGGTATGTGGAGCGCCATCATTGCGCCGGTGATGATCCTGCTGGTTGGCATTCTGCTACCACTGGGCCTGTTTCCGGGCGATGCACTGAGCTATGAGCGCATTCTGGCGTTTGCACAGAGCTTCATTGGTCGCGTATTCCTGTTCCTGATGATCGTCCTGCCGCTGTGGTGTGGTTTACACCGTATGCATCACGCGATGCACGATCTGAAAATCCACGTGCCTGCGGGCAAATGGGTTTTCTACGGTCTGGCTGCTATCCTGACAGTTGTCACGCTGATTGGTATCGTTACAATCTAACGCATCACCAATGTAAATCCGGCCCGCCTATGGCGGGCCGTTTTGTATGGAAACCAGACCCTATGTTCAAAACGACGCTCTGCGCCTTATTAATTACCGCCTCTTGCTCCGCACTCTCCGCCCCCCAACAGCTCAACGATATTGTGCATCGCACAATGACTCCGCTTATAGAGCAACACAAAATCCCTGGCATGGCGGTGGCGGTGATTTATCAGGGCAAGCCCTATTACTTTACCTGGGGCTATGCGGACGTAGCAAAAAAGCAGCCCGTCACACAGCAAACGTTGTTTGAGTTAGGTTCTGTCAGCAAAACATTTACGGGTGTGCTCGGTGGCGATGCTATTGCACGAGGGGAAATCAACCTAAGCGATCCCGCAACAAAATACTGGCCTGAACTTACTGCTAAACAGTGGAACGGAATCACGCTATTACATCTTGCAACCTACACCGCTGGCGGGCTGCCGTTACAGGTGCCCGATGAAGTGAAGTCCTCAGGCGACTTGCTACGTTTCTATCAAAACTGGCAACCCACCTGGGCACCAGGAACACAGCGTCTGTATGCTAACTCCAGCATCGGTTTGTTCGGTGCGCTGGCAGTGAAACCATCCGGTTTGGGCTTTGAACAGGCGATGCAAACTCGTGTTTTCCAGCCACTCAAACTCACCCATACGTGGATTAATGTGCCGCCCGCAGAAGAAAAGAATTACGCCTGGGGATATCGTGAAGGCAAGGCCGTGCATGTTTCGCCAGGGGCGTTAGATGCTGAAGCTTACGGTGTGAAATCAACCATTGAAGATATGGCTCGCTGGGCGCAGAGCAATATGAATCCCCGTGATATCAACGACAAAACACTTCAGCAAGGTATCCAGCTGGCGCAGTCACGCTACTGGCAAACTGGCGACATGTATCAAGGTCTGGGCTGGGAAATGCTCGACTGGCCGGTAGATCCAGACAGCATCATTAATGGCAGCGACAGTAAAATTGCGCTGGCAGCACGACCAGTAAAAGCGATTACGCCCCCCGCCCCTGCGGTACGAGCATCATGGGTACATAAAACAGGCGCGACCGGCGGATTTGGTAGCTACATCGCATTTATTCCAGAGAAAGAGCTGGGGATTGTGATGCTGGCTAACAAAAACTATCCCAATCCAGCGAGAGTCGCTGCCGCCTGGCAGATTCTCAACGCTTTGCAATAACAACGCAGATGGTTCGAATTTTCGGACCTTTTATCCGCTTTTCCTTGCTGTCATCTACACTTAGAAAAAAACCAGTAAGGAAACATCTATGCGCCTGTTCCCTCTCGTTGCCGCAGCGACTGCGGCATTTCTGGTCGTTGCCTGTAGTTCTCCCACACCGCCTCGTGGCGTTACTGTGGTAAATAATTTCGATACCAAACGCTATTTGGGTACGTGGTATGAGATTGCCCGTTTTGATCACCGTTTTGAACGCGGGCTGGAGAAAGTGACTGCGACGTATAGCCTGCGGGATGACGGCGGCCTGAATGTCATCAACAAGGGTTATAATCCGGACAGAGAGATGTGGCAGCAAAGCGAAGGAAAAGCGTACTTTACGGGAGACCCGCATCGCGCCGCGCTGAAAGTGTCGTTCTTTGGCCCTTTCTATGGCGGCTATAACGTCATTGCGCTAGATCGGGAGTACCGCCATGCGCTGGTTTGCGGCCCGGATCGCGATTACCTGTGGATTCTCTCTCGCACGCCAACCATTTCTGACGAAGTTAAACAGGAGATGCTGGCAGTCGCGACCCGGGAAGGGTTTGATGTCAGTAAGTTTATTTGGGTACAGCAGCCCGGTAGTTAGTGAGTGCTGAGTTTCAGACCAATAATCCCCAATACGATTAACGCCAGACTCGCCAGGCGCATCGGGTTAGCGGACTCACCGAGCAGTACAATGCCGGTGATGGCCGCGCCGACTGCGCCAATACCCGTCCACACGGCATAAGCCGTCCCTACTGGTAACGATTTCATCGCCCAGGCAAGTAGCGCCATACTGACAATCATCGCCGTCACAGTAATAACACTCGGCGTCAAACGACTAAAGCCGTGGGTATATTTCAGGCCAACGGCCCATACCACTTCCAGCAGACCAGCAATAACTAAGATTATCCAGGACATATCAGGCTCCGAAGATTTGGGGCCGTCCCCGGTGAAAAGAAGCGTTTGCAGGTCGTCCTGCAAAGCTGATGGTGAAGGAGGTATTTTGCCGATTTAAGAGGAAATTTCAACGGTTACGACAGTGATTACCGCCGAGAAAAACAAACGGCACGACAAATCTGCCGTACCGTTATTGCTTATTGCTGCGCTTTCGTCGCTGCGCCAGAAATCGCGTTACCGCCATCAGAAATGTCTTCACCAACGCCGCGCGTGGTATTGCAGGCGGTTAATACAGTTGAAAGCACCAGAACAGAAAAGATCGCTGCAATTGTCTTCTTAACCATAACGTCTTCCTTTTAGGTAATGTTATTTGTGTTTGCCTATAGCAAATTAATAATAGACAACATCACCAAAAATGACGGAAATCTGATGATTTTTCGGAAGTGAAGAATAAATTAGCTGGCAGCGCGGGAGATGGAATTACCAAGATGTTTGATGTCTTCGCCGAAACCCCGAGCGGTGTTACAGCCCGTAAGCAGCGTGCTGGCAAGCAAAACAAGAACGATAAGGCGTTTCATCATCTCTGACCTGAATAAGTGATGGTGCAGCCAACAGGCCGCACCACAACCGCATTACTTCACGCGAGAGACGTATTCACCAGAGCGGGTATCCACTTTGATGACTTCGCCGATCTGTACGAACAGCGGAACTTTAACCACAGCACCAGTAGACAGGGTAGCCGGTTTGCCGCCAGTACCTGCGGTATCGCCTTTCAGACCCGGATCGGTATCAACGATTTCCAGTTCAACGAAGTTCGGCGGAGTAACGGAGATCGGCTGACCATTCCACAGAGTTACAATGCACTCAGCCTGATCCAGCAGCCATTTAGCGTTGTCGCCAATTGCTTTTGCATCAGCAGACAGCTGCTCGAAGGTTTCGTTGTTCATGAAGTGCCAGAACTCACCGTCGTTGTACAGGTAAGTCAGGTTCATATCGACAACATCAGCGCCTTCAGCGGAATCAGTAGATTTGAAAGTTTTTTCTACGCGAGTACCAGTCAGCAGACGACGCAGTTTAACGCGAGCAAATGCCTGGCCTTTACCCGGTTTTACGAATTCACTCGCTTCAACCGCGTAAGGTTCGCCGTCTAACATGATTTTAAGACCAGCACGAAAATCGTTGCTATAGTACGTTGCCATAAGGCCCTCTGAAATTTGTTAATTGGTAGCTAAGCCACAAAATGGCGCATATTGTAACCCTAAATACCCCATCCAGAGAAGATTGGTTAACGCAACTTGCCGATGTTGTGACCGATCCTGATGAACTTCTGCGTCTTTTGAATATAGACGCGGACGAAAAACTGTTGGCCGGACGCAGCGCCAAAAAGCTGTTTGCACTGCGCGTGCCCCGCTCATTTATCGATCGCATGGAGAAAGGCAATCCTGACGATCCACTTTTGCGTCAGGTACTTACCTCGCAAGATGAGTTTGTCGTCGCGCCCGGATTCTCCACCGACCCGCTGGAAGAACAGCACAGCGTAGTGCCTGGTTTGTTGCATAAATACCACAACCGGGCGCTACTGTTGGTTAAAGGCGGCTGCGCGGTAAATTGTCGCTACTGTTTCCGTCGCCACTTCCCGTATGCCGAAAATCAGGGCAACAAGCGTAACTGGCAGGCGGCGCTTGAGTATGTTGCGGCGCATCCGGAACTGGACGAGATTATTTTCTCCGGCGGCGATCCGCTGATGGCGAAAGATCACGAGCTGGACTGGCTGCTGACGCAACTGGAGGCGATCCCGCATATCAAACGTCTGCGGATTCACAGCCGTCTGCCGATTGTGATCCCGGCGCGCATCACAGAGTCGCTGGCTGAACGCTTTGCCCGTTCTACGTTGCAAATCTTGCTGGTGAATCACATCAACCATGCCAATGAAGTAGATGAAACATTCCGTCAGGCAATGGCTAAGTTGCGCCGCGTGGGCGTTACTTTGCTGAACCAGAGCGTTCTGTTACGTGGCGTGAATGATAACGCGCAAACGCTGGCAAACCTGAGTAATGCGTTATTCGATGCGGGCGTGATGCCTTATTACCTGCATGTGCTCGATAAAGTGCAGGGCGCAGCGCATTTTATGGTGAGTGATGATGAAGCACGGCAGATTATGCGTGAGTTGCTGACACTGGTGTCGGGATATCTGGTGCCGAAACTGGCGCGGGAGATTGGCGGTGAACCCAGCAAAACACCTCTGGATCTCCAGCTACGCCAGCAGTAACTGATTAACAGGGAAGTTAAATAGAAAATTGCCTGATGCGCTTCGCTTATCAGGCCTACATCGTGCATTGAAACTCAATGAGCTGTAGGCGGGATAAGGCATTTACGCCGCATCCGCCAAGAGCAACGAACACGAGAACAGAGACCTGCCACTAAACAGGGAAATTTAATCTTTGCCCGTTGCATAACCTTTAATTATTCATATACATTGCTGTTGTTACTCTTTATATAGCTAACACCAATAATTAACCTTTCTTTTCTGTTTATATAGAGTGAGCACGGCTATTTATGTTATTTTAACAACTATTACTACCAAGCCCATTTATCTGGCTTATAAATTAAAATTAATTATTTTATTGAGAAATGGTTAGGGAGAACCTACATGGCCATAAGCATCAAGGGTGTTAATACCGGTGTTATTCGCAAAAGTAATAATTTCATTGCACTGGCACTGAAAATTAAAGAGCCTCGCAATAAAGAGTCGTTATTCTTTATGTCTGTCATGGAACTGCGCGACCTGCTGATTGCGCTGGAAAGTCGTCTGCATCAAAAGCATAAACTGGATGCTGCTGCACGCCTTCAGTATGAGCAAGCTCGCGATAAAGTCATTAAGAAAATGGCAGAAAACATCCCAGAAATTCTGGTTGATGAGCTTAAAAATGCCGATATTAATCGCCGGGTTAACACTCTGGAACTTACCGATAACCAGGGCGAAAATCTCACATTCACATTAACTCTGCATGATGGCAGTAAATGTGAATTAATTGTCAATGAGTTGCAGATTGAAATGCTGGCGCGAGCAATCATTCATGCAATTAATAATGCTGAAATGCGTGAACTGGCATTGCGTATTACATCGCTATTAGATTTCCTGCCGTTATATGACGTCGACTGCCAGGACAATGGCAATCTGGAATATGACACCTATTCTCAGCCGGAATGGAAACATAATCTGTTTAGCCATTATCTGGCGGTGCTTTATCGCTTTAAAGATGAAAGTGGTAAAGAACAATTTAGCGGCGCGGTGGTGAAAACGCGTGAAGCGACAGCGGGTAAAGAAATTGAGGCTATCACACGCCGGATGCTTGATTTCAGCCCACGGCTGAAAAAACTCGCGGGTGTGCCATCTCAGGTCTACGTTCGTACAGTAGCAGCAAATAACGCCCAACCACTGACTCAGGATCAATGCTTACGCGCAATACATCACTTACGAGTTCAGTCCATCAGCAAGGCCGCGCCACAGGCGAAATAATCTCATCTTTTTGAATGCGAGGCTGGAGCCATCCAGCCTGAAATTACTGATAACGTTATCGTTGATCATGCCGGATGCGGCGTAAACGCCTTATCTGGCCTACAAATTCTCGAGCATTCAATCAGTTGCAATGCCCGATGTAGGCCTGATAAGCGAAGCGCATCAGGCAATTACACGTTTGTCATCCAGCCTCTGGATCACATCAGTTCGGGCACTTATAAACCTGACCGATAATCTGGCTATCCGTCGGGACAAAACTGGACAACATTCCCTGCGACGGGCTGCTGATGCCATAAATCACGTTACCGCCCATTGCAGCCGCCTGGTTGCGCAGATCGTTTGCTGCGCCGCGCATAGAACCGCCTTCTTCACCGTGTTGCCCGGAAAGCCAGTTACTTTGCTTACCTGTCGCAGTACCAATCAGTTGGCACTCTGCACCTGGTTGCTCGTCAACAATGCGCACACTCTGACCGGCAGCACTCAATTCGTTACTGGAGCTACAACCCGCCATCAGTAGCGCGGCACCGACAATCCCTGCTAAGTATTTTACGTGCATGTTATTCCCCATAATCAATGAGCTGGACGCAACTCGTGTCGTCCGTGTCTGAATCTTATACTAGAAAGATGACCAAAAGAAAAACCCCCAGACATTTCTGCCTGAGGGTTTCTTTATTTCTGCAAGGTGCAGGGCAATTACATCATGCCGCCCATGCCACCCATACCGCCCATACCGCCAGCAGCGCCTAAATCAGCTGCATCGTTTTTCGGCAGGTCGGTAACCATGCACTCGGTGGTGATCATCAGGCCAGCCACAGAAGCTGCGTACTGCAGAGCAGAACGGGTAACTTTGGTTGGATCCAGGATACCCATGTCGATCATGTTGCCGTATTCTTCGGTTGCTGCGTTGTAACCGTAGTTGCCGTCGCCACCTTTAACGGTGTTAGCAACAACAGAAGGTTCTTCACCGCAGTTCAGGACGATCTGACGCAGCGGAGCTTCCATTGCACGCAGTGCAACTTTGATACCCACGTTCTGGTCTTCGTTCTGACCACGCAGGTCAGCCAGTTTAGACGCTACGCGGATCAGCGCAACGCCGCCACCAGCAACCACGCCTTCTTCTACCGCAGCACGGGTCGCGTGCAGGGCGTCTTCAACGCGTGCTTTTTTCTCTTTCATTTCAACTTCGGTAGCAGCACCTACTTTGATAACTGCAACGCCGCCTGCCAGTTTCGCTACGCGCTCCTGCAGTTTTTCACGGTCGTAATCAGAAGTTGCTTCTTCAATCTGCTGACGGATCTGAGCAACACGGCCCTGGATTGCAGCTTCTTCACCCACGCCATCAATGATGGTGGTGGTGTCTTTGTTAATAACAACACGTTTAGCCTGACCCAGGTCTTCCAGGGTCGCTTTTTCCAGCTCCATACCGATCTCTTCAGAGATTACAGTACCGCCGGTCAGGGTTGCGATATCCTGCAGCATTGCTTTACGACGATCGCCGAAGCCCGGTGCTTTAACCGCAGCGACTTTCACGATGCCGCGCATGGTGTTAACAACCAGAGTTGCCAGTGCTTCACCTTCAACATCTTCAGCGATGATCAGCAGCGGTTTGCCTGCTTTTGCAACAGCTTCCAGAACTGGCAGCATTTCGCGGATGTTGGAGATTTTCTTGTCAGCCAGCAGGATGAACGGGCTTTCCAGTTCTACTGCGCCAGTTTCCGGCTTGTTGATGAAGTAAGGAGACAGGTAGCCACGGTCGAACTGCATACCTTCAACCACGTCCAGTTCGTCCTGCAGACCAGTACCATCTTCAACGGTGATAACGCCTTCTTTACCGACTTTGTCCATCGCTTCAGCGATCAGTTTACCTACAGTTTCGTCGGAGTTAGCGGAGATAGTACCAACCTGAGCAATAGCTTTAGAGTCAGAGCACGGTACGGACAGCGTTTTCAGTTCTTCAACTGCAGCGGTAACGGCTTTGTCGATACCACGTTTCAGATCCATCGGGTTCATGCCCGCAGCAACAGCTTTCAGACCTTCAGTGATGATAGCCTGAGCCAGTACGGTTGCGGTGGTGGTGCCGTCGCCTGCAGCGTCGTTCGCTTTGGAGGCAACTTCTTTCACCATCTGCGCACCCATGTTTTCGAACTTGTCTTCCAGTTCGATTTCACGAGCAACGGAAACACCATCTTTGGTGATGGTCGGTGCACCGAAAGATTTATCCAGAACTACGTTACGGCCTTTCGGACCGAGGGTAACTTTCACTGCATCTGCCAGTACGTTTACGCCGCGCAGCATTTTCACACGAGCGTCGTTACCGAATTTTACGTCTTTAGCTGCCATTATCTTTATTCCTTAAATTCGTATGTTCAGTGTCGTGCGCGGATTACGCTTCAACAATTGCCAGAATGTCGCTTTCGGACATGATCAACACTTCTTCATTGTCGATCTTCTCAGATTTCACACCGTAGCCATCGTTGAAAATAACGATGTCGCCAACTTTCACGTCCAGCGGCTTCACTTCGCCATTTTCAAGGATACGGCCATTGCCGACAGCCAGCACTTCGCCACGGGTAGATTTAGCCGCTGCAGAGCCGGTCAGAACGATGCCGCCAGCAGATTTAGTTTCAACTTCTTTACGCTTGACGATCACGCGATCATGCAATGGACGAATATTCATTGATAACTCTCCTTTGAGAAAGTCCGTATCTGTTATGGATGACGCCGGAGCTTACGTGGTTTCCCGGCTGGTGACCAGAGAAATGGGGATGAGGCTTCGCCCCTTCAAGGGGGAAAAAGAAAAAAAATTCTGATCAGCACAAAATCGGGTAAAAATCCTGATTCACCTCACGTTTCATCGCAATTTCGACATCGCCGTCATAAGCGAATCTGATTGTGCTACCATCGAAATCCTGCGCAGTTGCCCAATATTTGGGCGCAATCGGACATCAACCCATGAGTGGACTCAAACAAGAATTGGGGCTGGCCCAGGGTATCGGCCTGCTATCGACGTCATTATTAGGCACTGGCGTGTTTGCCGTTCCTGCGTTAACTGCACTGGTAGCGGGCAATAACAGCCTCTGGGCGTGGCCTGTTTTGATTATCTTAGTGTTCCCGATTGCAATTGTGTTTGCGATTCTGGGTCGACACTATCCCAGCGCGGGCGGTGTTGCGCACTTCGTCGGTATGGCGTTCGGCTCGCGGCTTGAGAGAGTCACCGGCTGGCTGTTTTTATCAGTCATTCCCGTAGGTTTGCCCGCCGCGCTACAAATTGCCGCCGGATTCGGCCAGGCGATGTTTGGCTGGCATAGCTGGCAACTGTTGTTGGCAGAACTCGGTACGCTGGCGCTGGTGTGGTATATCGGTACTCGCGGTGCCAGTTCCAGTGCTAATCTACAAACGGTCATTGCCGGGCTTATCGTCGCACTGATTGTCGCCATCTGGTGGGCGGGCGATATCAAACCTGCGAACATCCCCTTCCCTGCGCCAGGTGATATCGAACTTACCGGGTTATTTGCTGCGTTATCGGTGATGTTCTGGTGCTTTGTCGGTCTGGAGGCATTTGCCCATCTCGCTTCGGAATTTAAAAATCCAGAGCGTGATTTTCCGCGCGCTTTGATGATAGGTCTGCTGCTGGCAGGATTAGTCTACTGGGGCTGTACGGTAGTCGTCTTACACTTCGACGCCTATGGTGAAAAAATGGCGGCGGCTGCATCGCTTCCCAAAATTGTGGTGCAGCTATTCGGTGTAGGGGCGTTATGGATTGCCTGCGTGATTGGCTATCTGGCCTGCTTTGCCAGCCTCAACATTTATATACAGAGCTTCGCCCGCCTGGTCTGGTCGCAGGCGCAACATAATCCTGACCACTACCTGGCACGCCTCTCTTCTCGCCATATCCCGAATAATGCCCTCAATGCCGTGCTCGGCTGTTGCGTGGTGAGTACGTTGGTGATTCATGCTTTAGAGATCAATCTGGACGCACTCATTATTTATGCCAACGGCATCTTTATTATGATTTACCTATTGTGCATGTTGACAGGCTGTAAATTATTACAAGGACGTTATCGCGTACTGGCGGTGACTGGCGGGCTGTTATGCGTTCTGTTATTGGCAATGGTCGGCTGGAAAAGTCTCTATGCGCTAATCATGCTGGCGGGGTTATGGCTGTTTCTGCCAAAACGAAAAACGCCGGAAAATGGCATAACCACATAATCCGGCGTTTTGACATTAATCCTGGCGATCGTTTTTATGATCAATGCGGTCGCGGTCATCATCTTTTCGCTGGTACTCACCATCAAAAGTATTACCGCCACCGGTTCCGGCGCTAAAACCGCCGCCCGGCATCCGGGAGAAACGCAAATGCGGCATCAGCTTCACTGTCAGATGCTTTTGCACCGGCGGTAATAAAAGAAGAAGACCGAGGAAATCGGTGAAAAAGCCCGGTAATAAAAGCAGCAAACCGGCAATGATCAGCGAAACACTTTTAATCATCTCCGCCGCAGGGTTTTCACCCGCCGCCATTTTTTGTTGCATCAGCACAAAATTCTTAAAGCCCTGATTACGTACCAGTGACATACCGATAACCGACGTGAATATAACCAGTACGAGGGTCAGCAATACCCCCAGGACATGGGCAACCTGAATAAAAATTGAAATCTCAATATAGACATAAAGGAAAATGGCAATAAAAGGTAACCAGCGCAAAGGTTTCTCCTGTAATAGCAACCGGTTAAATCCGGGCGCCTGAATGGGTTGCGAATCGCGTTCAGCTTATATTGTGGTCATTAGCAAAATTTCAAGATGTTTTCGCAACTATTTTTGGTAGTAATCCCAAAGCGGTGATCTATTTCACAAATTAATAATTAAGGGGTAAAAACCGACACTTAAAGTGATCCAGATTACGGTAGAAATCCTCAAGCAGCATATGATCCTGGGTATTCGTCCGATGCAGGGGATAATCGTCGGTCGAAAAACATTCGAAACCACATATATTCTGTGTGTTTAAAGCAAATCATTGGCAGCTTGAAAAAGAAGGTTCACATGTCAAACAACATTCGTATCGAAGAAGATCTGTTGGGTACCAGGGAAGTTCCAGCTGATGCCTACTATGGTGTTCACACTCTGAGAGCGATTGAAAACTTCTATATCAGCAACAGCAAAATCAGCGATATTCCTGAATTTGTTCGCGGTATGGTAATGGTTAAAAAAGCCGCAGCTATGGCAAACAAAGAGCTGCAAACCATTCCTAAAAGTGTAGCGAATGCAATCATTGCCGCATGTGATGAAGTCCTGAATAACGGAAAATGCATGGATCAGTTCCCGGTAGACGTCTACCAGGGCGGCGCAGGTACTTCCGTAAACATGAACACCAACGAAGTGCTGGCCAATATCGGTCTGGAACTGATGGGTCACCAGAAAGGTGAATATCAGTACCTGAACCCGAACGACCATGTTAACAAATGTCAGTCCACTAACGACGCCTACCCGACCGGTTTCCGTATCGCGGTTTACTCTTCCCTGATTAAACTGGTAGATGCGATTAACCAACTGCGCGAAGGCTTTGAACGTAAAGCTGTCGAATTCCAGGACATCCTGAAAATGGGTCGTACCCAGCTGCAGGACGCAGTACCGATGACCCTTGGTCAGGAATTCCGCGCTTTCAGCATTCTGCTGAAAGAAGAAGTGAAAAACATCCAACGTACCGCTGAACTGCTGCTGGAAGTTAACCTCGGCGCAACGGCAATCGGTACAGGCCTGAACACGCCGAAAGAGTACTCTCCGCTGGCAGTGAAAAAACTGGCTGAAGTCACTGGCTTCCCATGCGTTCCGGCTGAAGACCTGATCGAAGCGACCTCTGACTGCGGCGCTTACGTTATGGTTCACGGTGCGCTGAAACGCCTGGCTGTGAAGATGTCCAAAATCTGTAACGACCTGCGCTTGCTCTCTTCTGGCCCACGTGCCGGCCTGAACGAGATCAACCTGCCGGAACTGCAGGCGGGCTCTTCCATCATGCCAGCTAAAGTAAACCCGGTTGTTCCGGAAGTGGTTAACCAGGTATGCTTCAAAGTCATCGGTAACGACACCACTGTTACCATGGCAGCAGAAGCAGGTCAGCTGCAGCTGAACGTTATGGAGCCGGTCATTGGCCAGGCCATGTTTGAATCAGTTCATATTCTGACCAACGCTTGCTACAACCTGCTGGAAAAATGCGTTAACGGCATCACTGCTAACAAAGAAGTGTGCGAAGGTTACGTTTACAACTCTATCGGTATCGTCACTTACCTGAACCCGTTCATCGGCCACCACAACGGTGACATCGTGGGTAAAATCTGTGCCGAAACCGGTAAGAGTGTACGTGAAGTCGTTCTGGAACGCGGTCTGCTGACTGAAGCGGAACTAGACGATATTTTCTCCGTACAGAATCTGATGCACCCGGCTTACAAAGCAAAACGCTATACTGATGAAAGCGAACAGTAATCGTACAGGGTAGTACAAATAAAAAAGGCACGTCAGACGACGTGCTTTTTTCTTGTGAGTAGTAACTTAAAAATAACAATCTAATATCAACTTGTTAAAAAACAAGGAAGGCTAATATGCTAGTTGTAGAACTCATCATAGTTTTGCTGGCGATCTTCTTGGGCGCCAGACTGGGGGGAATAGGTATTGGTTTTGCAGGCGGATTGGGGGTGCTGGTTCTTGCCGCTATTGGCGTCAAACCTGGTAACATCCCGTTCGATGTCATTTCCATTATCATGGCGGTTATCGCCGCTATTTCTGCCATGCAGGTTGCTGGCGGTCTGGACTATCTGGTTCATCAGACAGAAAAGCTGCTGCGCCGTAACCCGAAATACATCACGATCCTCGCTCCGATCGTGACTTATTTCCTGACAATTTTTGCGGGTACTGGCAACATCTCTCTGGCAACGCTGCCAGTTATCGCTGAAGTTGCGAAGGAACAAGGCGTTAAACCTTGCCGTCCGCTGTCTACTGCGGTGGTTTCCGCGCAGATTGCGATCACCGCATCGCCAATCTCAGCGGCAGTCGTTTACATGTCTTCCGTAATGGAAGGTCATGGCATCAGCTACCTTCATCTGCTCTCTGTGGTCATCCCGTCCACCCTGCTGGCGGTTCTGGTGATGTCCTTCCTGGTCACTATGCTGTTCAACTCCAAACTGTCTGACGATCCGATTTATCGCAAGCGTCTGGAAGAAGGTCTGGTTGAACTGCGCGGTGAAAAGCAGATTGAAATCAAATCCGGTGCAAAAACTTCCGTCTGGCTGTTCCTGCTGGGCGTAGTTGGCGTGGTTATCTATGCAATCATCAACAGCCCGAGCATGGGCCTGGTTGAGAAACCGCTGATGAACACCACTAACGCAATCCTGATCATCATGCTCAGCGTTGCAACCCTGACTACCGTTATCTGTAAAGTTGATACCGACAACATCCTCAACTCCAGCACCTTCAAAGCAGGTATGAGCGCCTGTATTTGTATCCTGGGCGTTGCATGGCTGGGCGATACTTTCGTTTCCAACAACATCGACTGGATCAAAGATACCGCTGGTGAAGTGATTCAGGGTCATCCGTGGCTGCTGGCTGTCATCTTCTTCTTTGCTTCTGCTCTGCTGTACTCTCAGGCTGCAACCGCAAAAGCACTGATGCCGATGGCTCTGGCGCTGAACGTTTCTCCGCTGACCGCTGTTGCTTCTTTTGCTGCGGTGTCTGGTCTGTTCATTCTGCCGACCTACCCGACTCTGGTTGCTGCGGTACAGATGGATGACACGGGTACAACTCGTATCGGTAAATTCGTCTTCAACCATCCGTTCTTCATCCCAGGTACTCTGGGTGTTGCCCTGGCCGTTTGCTTCGGCTTCGTGCTGGGTAGCTTCATGCTGTAATGACAAATCGCGGGGCGTTCACGCCCCGCTTTCTTTCCCGCCGACTAACATCATTCCCTCGTCCGTTGTATAGTGACCTCTCTCTTGCGGTTCCATCTGTTCTTGCGAGGTGTTTATGCTTGATGATAAAAGTTCGAATACCGCGTCTGTCGTGGTGCTGTGTACCGCACCGGATGAAGCGACAGCCCAGGATTTAGCCGCCAAAGTGCTGGCAGAAAAACTGGCGGCCTGTGCAACCCTGATCCCTGGCGCAACCTCACTCTATTACTGGGAAGGTAAGCTGGAACAGGAATATGAAGTACAGATGATCTTAAAAACCGACAACGCTCACCAGCAAGCTCTGCTGGAATGCCTGAAGTCTCATCATCCGTATCAAACCCCGGAGCTTCTGGTTTTACCTGTTATACACGGAGACACAGATTACCTCTCATGGCTCAACGCATCTTTACGCTGATCCTGCTACTTTGCAGCACTTCCGTTTTTGCCGGATTATTCGACGCGCCGGGACGTTCACAATTTGTCCCTGCGGATCAAGCCTTTGCTTTTGATTTTCAGCAAAACCAACATGACCTGAATCTGACCTGGCAGATCAAAGACGGTTACTACCTCTACCGTAAACAGATCCGCATTACGCCGGAACACGCGAAAATTGCCGACGTGCAGTTACCGCCTGGCGTCTGGCATGACGATGAGTTTTACGGCAAAAGCGAGATTTATCGCAAGCGACTGACGCTTCCTGTAACCATCAACCAGGCTACGGCTGGCGCGACATTAACTGTCACTTACCAGGGCTGCGCTGACGCTGGTTTCTGCTATCCACCAGAAACCAAAACCGTACCGTTAAGCGAAGTGGTTGCCAACAACGCAGCGCCACAGCCGATGTCTGTCCCGCAGCAAGAGCAGCCCGCCGCGCAATTGCCCTTTTCTGCGCTCTGGGCATTGTTGATCGGTATCGGCATCGCCTTCACCCCCTGCGTACTGCCGATGTACCCACTGATTTCCGGCATCGTGATGGGCGGTAAACAGCGGCTCTCCACCACCAGAGCATTGTTGCTGACCTTTATTTATGTGCAAGGGATGGCGCTGACCTACACGGCGCTGGGTCTGGTGGTTGCCGCCGCAGGGTTACAGTTCCAGGCGGCGCTACAGCATCCTTACGTGCTTATTGGCCTCGCCATCGTCTTTACCTTGCTGGCGATGTCGATGTTTGGCTTGTTTACCCTGCAACTCCCCTCTTCACTGCAAACGCGCCTCACGCTGATGAGCAATCGCCAACAGGGTGGCTCGCCCGGCGGTGTGTTTGTTATGGGGGCGATTGCCGGTTTGATCTGCTCACCATGCACCACCGCGCCGCTTAGCGCGATTCTGCTATATATCGCCCAAAGCGGAAACATGTGGCTAGGCGGCGGCACACTTTATCTCTATGCGCTGGGCATGGGTCTACCGCTGATGTTAATTACCGTCTTTGGCAACCGTCTGCTGCCGAAAAGCGGTCCGTGGATGGAACAGGTCAAAACCGCGTTTGGTTTTGTGATCCTCGCACTGCCGGTCTTCCTGCTTGAGCGAGTGATTGGCGATATATGGGGATTACGCTTGTGGTCGGCGCTTGGCGTCGCATTCTTTAGCTGGGCCTTTGTCACCAGCTTACAGGCCAAATGCGGTTGGATGCGCATTGTGCAAATAATCCTACTGGCAGCGGCGTTGGTTAGCGTGCGCCCACTCCAGGACTGGGCATTTGGTGCGACGCATACCGCACAAACTCAGGCGCATCTCAACTTTACACCAATCAAAACGGTGGATGAGTTAAATCAGGCGCTCGTTGAAGCCAAAGGCAAACCTGTAATGTTAGATCTCTATGCCGACTGGTGCGTTGCCTGTAAAGAGTTCGAGAAATACACCTTTAGCGACCCACAGGTGCAAAAAGCGTTGGCTGACAAAGTCTTACTTCAGGCCAACGTCACCGCTAATGACGCACAAGATGTGGCGCTATTAAAACATCTAAATGTCCTTGGACTGCCGACAATTCTCTTTTTTGACGGACAAGGCCAGGAGCATCCACAAGCACGCGTCACGGGCTTTATGGATGCTGAAACCTTCAGCGCACATTTGCGCGATCGCCAACCGTGAACGACACTTGCAGTGGGAAAGACGGAGGAAAATAGCGTGCAACGTGAAGATGTACTGGGAGAAGCCCTGAAATTATTAGAATTACAAGGGATTGCCAACACCACGCTGGAGATGGTTGCTGAACGTGTGGATTATCCACTGGACGAGCTGCGTCGCTTCTGGCCAGACAAAGAGGCAATCCTCTACGACGCGCTGCGCTATCTTAGCCAACAGATAGATGTCTGGCGTCGTCAGTTGATGCTGGACGAAACGCAAACCGCCGAACAAAAGCTGCTGGCGCGTTATCAGGCGTTATCAGAGTGCGTTAAAAACAACCGCTATCCGGGCTGTCTGTTTATCGCTGCCTGTACGTTTTATCCCGATCCTGGTCACCCTATTCATCAACTGGCCGATCAGCAAAAAAGCGCGGCCTACGATTTCACCCACGAACTATTAACCACGCTGGAAGTTGACGATCCTGCGATGGTGGCAAAGCAGATGGAACTGGTGCTGGAAGGCTGTTTAAGCCGAATGCTGGTGAATCGTAGCCAGGCGGATGTCGATACCGCACACCGGCTGGCGGAAGATATTCTGCGCTTCGCCCGCTGCCGCCAGGGTGGCGCACTGACCTGACAGAAACACAGAAAAGAAGCGATTTGCCGCAATCTTAAGCAGTTGAATCGCTTTTACTGAAATTAGGTTGACGAGATGTGCAGATTACGGTTTAATGCGCCCCGTTGCCCGGATAGCTCAGTCGGTAGAGCAGGGGATTGAAAATCCCCGTGTCCTTGGTTCGATTCCGAGTCCGGGCACCACTAATTCCTGAGAACCCGCCTACAAGGCGGGTTTTTGCTTTTGGGAATACGTCCTTCCTGCCTTCGCCCCATCAACTGCGAATATCATCATACTCACGCGTTTTATCAAATTCGTGTTTCGCAAACGGGCACAGCGGGATAATTTTCCGTTTTTCCTGGCGCATTTTTTCCACGACTTTCGCTACCAGTTGTTTACCAATCCCCTGCCCTTTCAGGCTTTCATCAACATCGGTATGTTCAATAATCGCTAAATTCTCTCCGGTCGGCACAAAGACAATTTCAGCTATTTGATTTCCCTGCGCATCATTGATGTAAAATTTATTATGACCCTCACGTATTTCCATTTTCCCCTCACTTATTTATGACGGTATTTCAATGCACCGCTGGGACATGTATCAATAACATTCACGACGGTAGCGACGTCTACTTCATCCGGCATAATCCACGGCTTACGTTTGAGATTAAACAGTTTGCTATTACCGCGCACACAATTACCGGAATGCTGACATATTGCGGTGTTGAAATAGACATCGACCTTTTCGCCGGTATAGCAGCGATAACCAACATCCAGTAGTTCCTGATCCATGACCTTCTCTCCCTCATAAGTATGGTTTTCGCTATAAGCATAGCTCTCGAATCGCCAGACGACACCGGAAGTTTCAGTTACCAAATCCGCTTCCCCGGATGGCCAATCCCCTTACTCCCTTTGAATTACCCGCAGCATCAGAGATAATGCTTAGGAAATTTGTCATACAAGGAAGCTGATGAGACATTCACTGCCCTGCCGCATGTTACGCAAACGTCCGATGAAACTCAGTACCACGGTGATCTTAATGGTCAGCGCAGTGCTGTTCTCGGTG
This sequence comes from Escherichia sp. MR, assembly GCF_005280595.1. Taxonomy (NCBI): domain Bacteria; kingdom Pseudomonadati; phylum Pseudomonadota; class Gammaproteobacteria; order Enterobacterales; family Enterobacteriaceae; genus Escherichia; species Escherichia sp. MR. The sequence goes on from NZ_SZVK01000010.1 coordinate 48,108, forward strand.
CTGCTGGTAGTGCATCTGGTTTACTTCTCGCAAATCAGCGATATGACGCGTGACGGGCTGGCCAACAAGGCACTGGCCGTGGCGCGTACCCTCGCCGACTCGCCGGAAATTCGTCAGGGCTTGCAGAAAAAACCGCAGGAGAGCGGTATCCAGGACATCGCTGAAGCTGTACGTAAACGCAACGATCTGCTGTTTATTGTCGTTACCAATATGCAAAGTCTTCGCTACTCGCACCCTGAAACCCAACGCATTGGTCAGCTCTTTAAAGGGGACGACATCCTGAAGGCGCTCAACGGCGAGGAAAATGTCGCTATTAATCGCGGTTTTCTGGCGCAGGCTTTACGCGTATTTACCCCTATCTACGACGAAAATCATAAGCAGATCGGCGTGGTGGCGATTGGCCTGGAGTTAAGCCGCGTAACGCAGCAGATCAATGACAGCCGCTGGAGCATTATCTGGTCAATTTTATTCGGTGTGCTGGTTGGCGGGCTGGGTACATGGATTTTAGTCAAAGTACTTAAGCGCATCCTGTTCGGCCTGGAGCCTTACGAAATCTCAACTCTGTTTGAGCAACGCCAGGCAATGCTGCAATCAATCAAGGAAGGTGTCGTTGCCGTAGACGCGCGCGGCGAGGTCACACTCATCAATGATGCTGCGCAAGAACTGCTTAATTATCACAAATCCCAGGATGACGAAAAGCTATCGACACTGAGTCAGGCATGGTCGCAGGTGGTGGATGTCTCGGAAGTATTACGTGACGGCACGCCGCGACGAGATGAAGAGGTTACCGTCAAAGATCGGCTATTACTCATCAACACCGTACCCGTACGCAGCAATGGCGTTATCATCGGAGCCATCTCTACCTTCAGGGACAAAACGGAAGTTCGTAAGCTAATGCAACGGTTGGATGGGCTGGTCAACTATGCCGACGCACTTCGTGAACGCTCCCACGAATTTATGAACAAATTACACGTGATTCTCGGATTATTACATCTGAAGAGTTATAAGCAGTTGGAAGATTACATTCTAAAAACAGCCAACAACTATCAGGAAGAGATTGGCTCTTTGCTGGGTAAAATCAAATCTCCGGTTATCGCTGGTTTTTTAATCAGCAAGATTAACCGCGCGACCGATTTAGGCCATACGCTGATATTAAATAGTGAGAGCCAGTTGCCAGACAGCGGTAGTGAAGATCAAGTCGCAACGTTAATTACCGCGTTGGGAAATCTGATAGAAAACGCGCTGGAGGCATTAGGGCAAGAACCCGGTGGTGAAATCAGCGTTACGTTGCACTACCGTCACGGCTGGCTGCACTGTGAAATTAACGATGATGGTCCGGGAATTTCCCCCGACAAAATCGATCACATTTTTGAAAAAGGTGTCTCGACAAAAGGAAGTGAACGAGGCGTCGGTCTGGCACTTGTCAAACAACAGGTTGAAAATCTCGGCGGCAGCATTGCCGTGGAATCGGAACCCGGGATTTTCACACAATTTTTTGTCCAGTTACCCTGGGATGGGGAGAGGTCGAGCAAATGATCAATGTATTAATTATCGATGACGATGCAATGGTAGCGGAGTTGAATCGCCGATACGTGGCGCAGATCCCTGGTTTTCAATGCTGCGGAACAGCCTCGACACTGGAGAAAGCCAAAGAGATTATCTTCAACAACGAAACACCTATCGACCTGATCTTGCTCGATATCTATATGCAAAAAGAAAACGGGCTCGATTTACTGCCTGTCCTGCACAACGCTCGATGCAAAAGCGATGTGATTGTCATCTCCTCAGCTGCTGATGCCGCAACCATTAAGGATTCTCTGCATTATGGCGTCGTTGATTATCTAATCAAACCGTTCCAGGCATCACGTTTTGAAGAGGCGCTCATCGGCTGGCGACAAAAGAAAATGGCGCTGGAGAAACATCAATACTATGACCAGGCCGAGCTGGATCAGCTAATTCATGGCAATTCATCTAACGAACAGGATACCCGCCGTCTGCCAAAAGGCTTAACGCCGCAGACTTTACGCACGCTGTGCCAGTGGATTGACGCTCACCAGGACTATGAATTTTCAACCGACGAGCTGGCCAACGAGGTTAACATCTCTCGCGTTTCCTGCCGCAAATATCTGATCTGGCTAGTGAATTGTCACATCTTAGTTACCAGTATCCATTATGGCGTCACCGGTCGTCCGGTTTATCGCTACCGTATTCAGGCAGAGCATTACTCATTACTGAAGCAATATTGCCAATAACGCGTTATTAGTTATCTGGAAGTAACAATTATTGCAGTAATGCAAACCGGCACTGGCACAAGTTACATCAGCCATCAGTAAAACTTGTGCCAGATCAAATATAATTATCCCTCTTCATCCCCTGCGAATTAATATCAATTCGGATAAATAGAGTTTTTAATTTCAAAACGCTAACAAAAGTTAATTAACTATTATGTCACCCGTATTATGTGTATTTTTACCCATAAATAGGTAGATCAGAATAATCTATAAAGTTGATGACATCCGTCTGTAGAACAAAAAATAGACCAATAAATATCAACAAGATAGCGCAAAAACAGACCATTAACATCTGCGAAACACAAACTATAACCCCATCGCCAGAGAGTATTTTTCTCTGAAAAAAACACTTATCACAGTGCATAAATTTACTGCTGCCTGAATCAGCCAATATTCACTGTGAAGTATTTGCTCGAGCCAGCAACGACCAAACGGATATTTAGTCAGTCTCTGATAACAGTTCATCCAAAACAGAATGTGGCTGTGATCTATTTGGCAAGAATTTAAATGGGATTATCGCGAGGGTTTACACATGTTATTTACCATCCAACTTATCATAATACTGATATGTCTGTTTTATGGTGCCAGAAAGGGCGGTATCGCGCTGGGTTTATTAGGCGGTATCGGCCTGGTCATTCTGGTCTTCGTCTTCCATCTTCAGCCGGGTAAACCACCGGTTGATGTCATGCTGGTCATCATTGCGGTGGTGGCAGCATCGGCGACCTTGCAAGCCTCTGGCGGTCTGGATGTTATGCTGCAAATTGCCGAAAAACTGCTGCGTCGCAATCCGAAATATGTTTCCATCGTCGCGCCGTTTGTCACCTGTACGCTGACCATTCTTTGCGGTACGGGTCACGTGGTTTACACCATCCTGCCGATCATCTACGACGTTGCGATTAAGAACAACATCCGTCCGGAACGCCCAATGGCGGCGAGCTCTATCGGCGCGCAGATGGGGATTATCGCCAGTCCGGTGTCGGTTGCCGTAGTATCGCTGGTCGCAATGCTGGGGAACGTAACCTTTGATGGTCGTCACCTTGAGTTCCTCGACCTGCTTGCGATTACCATCCCCTCTACCTTGTTAGGTATCCTGGCGATCGGTATTTTCAGTTGGTTCCGTGGTAAAGATCTGGACAAAGACGAAGAGTTCCAGAAATTCATCTCCGTACCGGAAAACCGTGAGTACGTTTACGGTGACACCGCCACGCTGCTGGATAAAAAACTACCGAAAAGCAACTGGCTGGCAATGTGGATCTTCCTCGGGGCAATCGCGGTGGTCGCACTTCTTGGTGCTGATTCTGACCTGCGTCCGTCTTTTGGCGGCAAGCCGCTGTCGATGGTACTGGTTATCCAGATGTTTATGCTGCTGACCGGGGCGTTGATTATTATCCTGACCAAAACCAATCCCGCGTCCATCTCAAAAAATGAAGTCTTCCGTTCCGGTATGATTGCCATCGTGGCGGTATACGGTATCGCGTGGATGGCCGAAACCATGTTCGGTGCGCATATGTCTGAAATTCAGGGCGTACTGGGCGAAATGGTGAAAGAGTATCCGTGGGCTTATGCCATTGTTCTGTTGCTGGTCTCCAAGTTTGTTAACTCCCAGGCCGCTGCACTGGCAGCAATTGTTCCGGTTGCACTGGCGATTGGCGTTGACCCGGCATACATCGTGGCTTCAGCACCGGCTTGCTATGGTTATTACATCCTGCCGACCTATCCGAGCGATCTGGCAGCGATTCAGTTTGACCGTTCCGGAACCACCCACATCGGCCGCTTCGTCATCAACCACAGCTTTATTTTGCCAGGGTTGATTGGTGTGAGCGTATCGTGCGTCTTCGGCTGGATCTTCGCTGCGATGTACGGGTTCTTGTAATTGCACTCTGCGTGCTGCCCGTCGCTGTGCGGCACGCCATTTTCGTATAACAAATACAGAGTTACAGGCTGGAAGCTATGTCAAATAAAGAGTTTATTTATCAGGCGCCTTTCCCGATGGGGAAAGACAATACCGAGTACTATCTGCTCACATCCGATTACGTTAGTGTTGCCGAATTTAACGGCGAAACCATCCTGAAAGTGGAACCTGAAGCCCTGACCTTGCTGGCGCAGCAAGCCTTCCATGACGCTTCTTTCATGCTCCGCCCGGCACACCAGCAACAGGTAGCTTCTATTCTTCATGACCCTGAAGCCAGCGAAAACGATAAGTATGTGGCGCTGCAATTCTTGAGAAACTCCGAAATCGCAGCCAAAGGTGTATTGCCGACCTGCCAGGATACCGGCACCGCCATCATCGTCGGTAAAAAAGGTCAGCGAGTGTGGACCGGCGGCGGTGATGAAGAAGCCTTATCAAAAGGTGTCTATAACACTTATATCGAAGATAACCTGCGCTATTCACAAAACGCACCGCTGGACATGTACAAAGAGGTCAACACCGGCACTAACCTGCCTGCGCAAATCGACCTGTACGCAGTGGATGGCGACGAGTACAAATTCCTCTGCGTCGCCAAAGGCGGCGGTTCTGCCAACAAAACGTATCTCTATCAGGAAACCAAAGCCCTGCTGACTCCGGGTAAACTGAAAAACTTCCTCGTTGAGAAAATGCGTACTCTCGGCACCGCAGCCTGCCCGCCGTACCATATCGCGTTTGTGATTGGCGGCACGTCTGCGGAAACCAACCTGAAAACCGTCAAGTTGGCAAGTGCTCACTATTACGATGAGCTGCCGACTGAAGGGAACGAACACGGTCAGGCTTTCCGCGATGTCCAGTTAGAACAAGAACTTCTGATCGAGGCTCAGAAGCTCGGCCTCGGCGCGCAGTTTGGTGGTAAATACTTCGCTCACGACATCCGCGTGATTCGCCTGCCTCGTCACGGCGCATCCTGCCCGGTGGGTATGGGCGTCTCCTGCTCCGCTGACCGTAACATCAAAGCAAAAATTAACCGCGAAGGCATCTGGATCGAAAAACTGGAACACAATCCAGGCCAGTACATTCCGGAAGAACTGCGTCAGGCGGGTGAAGGCGACGCGGTGAAAGTCGATCTCAACCGTCCGATGAAAGAGATCCTCGCCCAGCTTTCGCAGTATCCGGTCTCTACTCGTCTGTCACTCACCGGCACCATTATCGTTGGTCGTGATATTGCGCACGCCAAGCTGAAAGAATTGATCGACGCCGGTAAAGAGCTGCCGCAGTACATCAAAGATCATCCGATCTACTACGCAGGTCCGGCAAAAACGCCAGCCGGTTATCCATCGGGTTCTTTAGGCCCAACCACCGCAGGCCGTATGGACTCTTACGTAGATCTGCTGCAATCCCACGGCGGCAGCATGATCATGCTGGCGAAAGGTAACCGCAGTCAGCAAGTCACCGACGCGTGTCATAAACACGGCGGCTTCTACCTCGGCAGCATTGGCGGCCCGGCGGCAGTGCTGGCACAGCAGAGCATTAAGCATCTGGAATGTGTCGCTTATCCGGAACTGGGTATGGAAGCTATCTGGAAAATCGAAGTAGAAGATTTCCCGGCGTTTATCCTGGTCGATGACAAAGGCAACGACTTCTTCCAGCAAATCGTCAACAAACAGTGCGCGAACTGCACTAAGTAACTTCTTTGGCCCAGCGCCTGGCGGCATACTGCCAGGTGATCCCCCTGGGCCACCTCTTTTGCGATTGTAATTTCACGCTTGCTGGTGAATAGTCAGTATTTTCCCTGACTTGCGAACTCACCATGACCCGCACACTCAAGCCGTTAGTTCTTAACACTGGCGCACTGGCGCTGACGTTAATCCTGATGTACACCGGAATTTCGGCCCATGACAAACTCACCTGGTTGATGGAAGTGACGCCGGTAATTATTGTCGTACCGTTGCTGCTTACCACCGCCAGACGTTATCCGTTAACGCCACTGCTTTATGCACTGATTTTCTTTCACGCCATCATCCTGATGGTCGGCGGTCAGTACACCTACGCGAAAGTCCCCATCGGTTTTGACGTGCAGGAATGGCTGGGATTGAGCCGTAATCCGTATGACAAGCTGGGGCATTTTTTCCAGGGACTGGTGCCTGCACTGGTAGCACGAGAAATCCTCGTGCGTGGGATGTACGTGCGCGGACGTAAAATGGTCGCGTTTCTGGTCTGTTGCGTGGCACTGGCGATAAGCGCCATGTATGAGTTGATCGAGTGGTGGGCGGCACTGGCGATGGGTCAGGGAGCGGATGATTTTCTTGGCACCCAGGGCGACCAGTGGGACACGCAATCCGATATGTTCTGCGCGCTGCTGGGCGCATTAACTACGGTGATATTCCTCGCCCGCTCTCATTGCCGCCAGTTACGGCGCTATGGCTTAATCACCAAAGCGCCGGACGCGATTACCCCTTAACGGTGCAACCAGCCTGGCAGCCAGTCGCCGTGGGCGGCAATCAGATCGTCAACAAGGGCATATATTTCGTCAATGCCCAGCACGGCAGCGGTGTGCGGATCCATCATCGCAGCGTGGTAAACACGGTCACGGTTTTCGGTGAGAATGGCTTCGGTGAGCAGCGTCTGTACGTTGATATTGGTTTGCATCAGGGCTGCCAGATGCGAAGGTAGCGTACCGACTTTGGTCGGCTGAATGCCATTAGCGTCAACCAGACAGGCCACTTCCACGCAACATCCTTGCGGCAGGTTATCAATCAAGCCATCGTTACGGACGTTACCATAAATCACGCTCGGCTCTCCGGTCCAGATAGCGTTCATGATTGTGCTGGCATATTCCCGTGATGGTTTAATATCAATCCGGGAGGCGTTCTTATACTCCTCCAGCTCTTTGTGCCAGTTCGCCAGCTGCTCGACGCAGCGTTTCGGGTACTCATCCAGCGGTACTTTATAACGCTCAATCAAATCCTCACGGCCTGGCTTAATAAACCACGGCGTATATTCGGCAAAATGTTCTGACGACTCCGTGACGAAGTAGCCCAGCTTTTTGAACATTTCATAGCGCACAATGTTCTGGCAGCGAGGATTCCCATGAATATTCGGCTTCGGTGCCTGACCTGCGTCATAAGCCGCCAGCAGTTCCGGGTAGAGATTCACGTAACTGCCGTCGGTGGTTTTGCGCTCCAGCTCCAGGTAAAACGCCATATGGTTGATACCCGCGCAACGATAACGCAGCGTGGCGGGATCAATATTGAGATCGCGCGCCAGCTCTTCCGCTGTTCCCTGCACCGAATGGCACAACCCTACCTGTTTGATATGCGGATAGCGGGCATACATCGCCCAGGTATTCATCGCCATCGGGTTAACGTAGTTGAGCATGGTGGCATCGGGGCAGACTTCCGTCATGTCCTCGCAAATTTGCCACAGGTGCGGAATGGTACGCAGTGCGCGCATAATGCCGCCCGGCCCCAACGTATCGGCAATGGTTTGTTCCAGACCATGCCGCTTACAGACCTCGAAATCAGTCACCGTGCAAGGTTCATAACCACCAATCTGAAATGCCACCACGACAAAATCAGCATCCTGTAAGGCTTCTTTCTGTTGCGTGTGGCAGGTGATTTTGCCGCTGGCCCCTGCTGAATCCATCAGCTTACGCACCACAATATGCGACTCTTCCAGGCGGGTGGGGTCAATGTCCATCAGGGCAATATGCGCCGTTTTCAGCGCCTCGCGATGAAACACATCACCAAGAATATTTTTTACGAAAATTGTCGAACCAGCGCCGATAAAAGTAATTTTGGGTGCAGACATCATTCAGGTCTCCAGGCTTGCTTGAATGATTTCATCATGGCAGGCGATGTCGCAGAAAACCTCCGGCTTCCCTGTTGAGCATTCCCAAAAGCTCAGATCCAGGGTTACTTAGCAGTAAATATGAGTTTTTGGGACTAAATTGACTGAAAAACAGAGTAATTAGCCCTTATAAAATCCTCTCTCTTTATGTTTTGTGTCGTCATTCGCAGTCATCCTCAGCTACTCATGACATAATTCTGATAATCCAGGAAAGAGATCCATCCATGAACACAGACACGTTTATGTGCAGCAGTGATGAAAAGCAGACCCGCAGCCCGCTGTCGCTGTACTCGGAATATCAGCGAATGGAGATTGAATTTCGTGCGCCGCATGTCATGACCACCAGCCACTGGCATGGTCAGGTTGAAGTGAATGTGCCTTTCGATGGCGATGTGGAATACCTGATCAACAATGAACAAGTGAATATCAATCAAGGGCATATCACGCTGTTCTGGGCCTGTACGCCGCACCAACTAACCGATACCGGAACTTGTCAGAGCATGGCGATTTTTAATCTGCCGATGCATCTGTTTCTCTCCTGGCCTCTGGATAAAGACCTTATAAACCACGTCACTCACGGCATGGTGATTAAATCGCTGGCGACACAGCAACTTAGCCCCTTTGAAGTGCGCCGCTGGCAGCAGGAATTGAACAGCCCGAATGAGCAAATCCGCCAGCTCGCCATTGATGAAATTGGCCTGATGCTCAAGCGATTTAGCCTCTCCGGCTGGGAACCGATTTTGGTCAATAAAACCTCGCGCACGCACAAAAACAGCGTCTCGCGTCATGCGCAATTTTACGTCAGCCAGATGCTGGGCTTTATTGCAGAAAACTATGACCAGGCGCTGACCATCAACGACGTGGCTGAGCACGTCAAACTAAACGCCAACTATGCGATGGGGATATTTCAGCGAGTCATGCAGTTGACGATGAAACAGTACATTACCGCAATGCGCATCAACCACGTTCGCGCGTTACTCAGCGATACCGATAAAAGTATTCTCGATATTGCCCTGACGGCAGGTTTTCGTTCGAGCAGTCGTTTTTACAGTACTTTCGCCAAATATGTCGGCATGTCGCCGCAACAATACCGCAAACTTAGCCAACAACGCCGCCAGACGCTTCCCGGTTAAAAACGATATCAGTATCAGCCAAAAAAATAATTTAGCTGTCGATAATAAACATTGAAAATTAATTGAAAAATTAATATAAGCTTCTGTTTATAATAATAAAAAATTAAAAACGTTTATTTTTCAATCGCTTTACAGCCTGAAATGCCCGGAAGATACTTGCCCGCAACGAAGATTCCTTCACAACCGGGTAAACAATGATGAAAGTATTAATTGTTGAAAGCGAGTTTCTACATCAGGACACCTGGGTCGGTAGCGCCGTTGAGCGTCTGGCGAATGCCTTGAGTCAACAAAATGTTACCGTCATTAAATCAACCTCATTTGATGATGGTTTTGCCATTCTCTCTTCAAATGAAGCCATTGATTGTCTGATGTTCAGTTATCAAATGGAGCATCCGGACGAACATCAAAACGTCAGAGAATTGATCGGTAAACTTCATGAACGCCAGCAAAACGTGCCGGTATTCCTGTTAGGCGATCGGGAAAAATCAATCGCCGCGCTGGATCGCGACCTGCTGGAGCTTGTCGATGAATTCGCCTGGATTCTGGAAGATACTGCCGATTTTATTGCCGGGCGCGCCATCGCCGCGATGACCCGCTACCGTCAACAGTTGTTACCGCCACTGTTCAGCGCGCTGATGAAATATAGCGACATCCATGAGTATTCCTGGGCCGCGCCGGGTCACCAGGGCGGTGTGGGGTTCACTAAAACGCCAGCCGGACGTTTCTACCATGACTATTATGGTGAAAACCTGTTCCGCACCGATATGGGTATCGAACGAACTTCTCTCGGTTCTTTGCTCGACCATACTGGCGCATTTGGCGAAAGTGAAAAATATGCCGCGCGCGTATTTGGTGCCGATCGCTCCTGGTCAGTCGTTGTTGGCACTTCAGGTTCTAACCGCACCATCATGCAAGCCTGCATGACGGATAACGACGTGGTCGTTGTTGACCGTAACTGCCACAAATCCATTGAACAAGGCTTAATGCTGACTGGCGCGAAACCGGTATACATGGTGCCAAGCCGCAACCGCTACGGCATTATCGGGCCAATCTATCCGCAGGAAATGCAGCCTGAAACCTTGCAGAAGAAAATCAGCGAAAGCCCGCTGACTAAAGACAAAGTCGGGCAAAAACCGTCTTACTGCGTGGTGACCAACTGCACCTATGACGGCGTGTGCTATAACGCCAAAGACGCGCAGGATCTGCTGGAAAAAACCTCTGATCGTCTGCACTTCGACGAAGCCTGGTATGGCTACGCACGGTTTAACCCAATCTATGCCGATCACTATGCAATGCGCGGTGAACCGGGCGATCACAATGGCCCAACCGTTTTCGCTACCCACTCCACACATAAACTGCTGAATGCGCTGTCGCAGGCGTCTTATATTCATGTACGTGAAGGTCGGGGCGCGATTAACTTCTCCCGCTTTAATCAGGCATACATGATGCATGCCACCACTTCCCCACTGTATGCCATCTGCGCATCAAACGATGTGGCTGTATCAATGATGGACGGCAACAGCGGTCTGTCACTGACTCAGGAAGTGATCGACGAAGCGGTCGATTTCCGCCAGGCAATGGCACGGTTGTATAAAGAGTTTACTGACGAAGGTAGCTGGTTCTTTAAACCGTGGAATAAAGAAATGGTTACCGATCCGGAAACCGGCAAAACCTATGACTTTGCTGACGCGCCGCGCAAACTGCTGACCACCGTTCAGGACTGCTGGGTAATGCATCCGGGCGAAAGCTGGCACGGCTTTAAAGATATCCCGGACAACTGGAGTATGCTCGACCCGATTAAAGTCAGCATCCTCGCACCGGGGATGGGTGAAGACGGTGAACTGGAAGAGACAGGCGTACCTGCCGCACTGGTTACCGCATGGCTTGGCCACCACGGCATCGTGCCAACTCGCACCACCGATTTCCAGATTATGTTCCTGTTCTCAATGGGCGTGACCCGAGGGAAATGGGGAACTCTGGTTAACACCCTCTGTTCCTTCAAACGCCACTACGACGCCAACACACCACTGGCGCAGGTGATGCCGGAACTTGTTGAACAATATCCTGACACTTACGCGAATATGGGGATTCACGATCTGGGTGACAAAATGTTTGCCTGGCTGAAAGAAAACAACCCAGGAGCACGGTTGAACGAAGCCTATTCCGGCCTGCCGGTGGCGGAAATCACTCCGCGTGAAGCGTACAACGCGATTGTCGACAACAACGTTGAGCTGGTATCCATTGAAAATCTGCCAGGACGCATTGCGGCGAACTCAGTTATCCCGTATCCGCCAGGAATCCCGATGCTGCTGTCTGGTGAAAACTTCGGCGATAAAAACAGTCCGCAGGTAAGTTATTTACGCTCGCTGCAATCCTGGGATCATCATTTCCCTGGATTTGAACACGAAACTGAAGGTACTGAAATTATTGACGGTATTTACCACGTAATGTGTGTGAAAGCGTAACCACTATTCCGCTGAAGGCGTAATTGTTTTAATAACATTACGCCGCCTGGCCTGAGGCCTTTTGAGTATGGCAACGTTTTCATAAAAATTGCTGCAAACAAAAATGTCATGCTTTTTGCGCGGTCCCACCCCGCGCTTTTTTTTGTTTATTATTTACCCTTATTTACTCTGTAAAATTTTTTGTACATGAGAAATTACTATAAAAATTTGCAATATTAGTAAAACACGTTATTTTTATGCATGTTTTGATTCGTCATACAATTATATAACCCGTTCCCGGTATCTCTCTATGTTGGCGAGATCCACTATTTTTCTTTGCATTTCAGGAGTACATGTATGAGGATTTGCAGCAACCAACCTTGTATAGTTTTATTAACTGAAAAAGATGTCTGGCTAAGAGTGAATGGGAAAGAGCCTATAAGTTTAAAAGCTAACCATATGGCGTTATTAAGTTGTGAAAATAATATTATCGACGCCTCCTCTCTGAATAACACTTTGATTGCTTATATTAGCCTCGACATCATCAAAGATTATCTCCGTTTTCTGAATAAAGATCTCTCGAAAATACCGGTCTGGCAACGTAGCGCCACACCGATTATTTCCCTGCCATGCCTTACACCAGAGGTGTTTCGCGTTGCAGCGCAACATAGCACAGAGCCTGCTGAAACAGAGTCGGAAAAAGAACGAACACGTGCATTATTATTCACTGTGCTCTCTCGCTTTCTCGACAGTAAAAAATTCCTTTCTCTACTTATGTATATGTTACGTAATTGTGTTAGCGACAGCGTTTATCAAATCATTGAAAGCGATATCCATAAAGACTGGAATCTTAGTATGGTAGCCAGTTGTTTATGTCTTAGCCCAAGTTTGTTAAAGAAAAAGCTGAAAAGCGAAAACACCAGTTATAGCCAAATAATAACCACCTGCCGGATGCGTTATGCTGTAAATGAATTAATGATGGATGGAAAAAATATCTCACAGGTGTCACAGTCCTGTGGCTACAACAGCACGTCTTACTTTATTTCTGTATTTAAAGACTTCTATGGCATGACGCCACTCCATTATGTTAGCCAACACAGAGAACGTTCTGTCGCCTGATTTATAACCTTTACAAAGAGATATATTAATAACGGCATCAGCGATAACCCGGCTGACGATAATTCAATGCGCGAATGCAGGCGTATGATATGACGTAATTTATTGTCACGAAGCTCGCCTTCGCAGGAGTTTAATTATGTCTTCGGATGCTGATGCTCACAAAGTGGGCTTAATCCCCGTTACTCTGATGGTGTCGGGGAATATTATGGGGTCAGGTGTCTTTCTGTTACCTGCAAACCTGGCCTCGACTGGCGGTATTGCTATATATGGTTGGTTGGTGACGATTATCGGTGCTTTGGCTTTATCGATGGTCTACGCCAAAATGTCGTTCCTCGATCCCAGCCCTGGCGGTTCATATGCCTACGCGCGCCGCTGTTTTGGTCCTTTTCTCGGATATCAAACCAACGTTCTCTACTGGCTGGCCTGCTGGATCGGCAATATCGCCATGGTGGTCATTGGCGTCGGCTATTTGAGCTATTTCTTCCCGCTCCTCAAAGATCCGTGGGTATTAACCATCACCTGCGTGGTGGTGCTGTGGATCTTCGTTCTGCTTAATATCGTCGGTCCGAAAATGATCACCCGCGTGCAGGCCGTCGCTACCGTGCTGGCGCTGATTCCAATCGTCGGGATTGCCGTATTCGGCTGGTTCTGGTTCCACGGAGAAACCTATATGGCGGCATGGAACGTCAGCGGCCTGGGCACCTTCGGCGCGATTCAAAGCACCTTAAACGTTACGCTGTGGTCATTTATCGGGGTGGAAAGTGCGTCTGTTGCAGCGGGTGTGGTGAAAAACCCGAAACGCAACGTCCCTATCGCCACCATTGGCGGGGTATTGATTGCCGCCGTTTGCTATGTGCTCTCGACCACCGCGATTATGGGGATGATCCCCAACGCCGCACTGCGCGTTTCCGCCTCACCTTTCGGTGATGCTGCACGGATGGCGCTGGGTGATACCGCAGGAGCCATTGTCTCCTTCTGTGCGGCGGCTGGTTGCTTAGGTTCGCTGGGTGGCTGGACACTACTGGCCGGGCAAACGGCGAAAGCCGCTGCCGATGACGGTCTGTTCCCACCGATTTTTGCCCGCGTCAACAAAGCAGGCACACCGGTAGCCGGGTTGATTATCGTCGGTATCCTGATGACTATCTTCCAGTTCAGCAGCATTTCGCCAAACGCAACCAAAGAGTTCGGTCTGGTCTCTTCCGTATCGGTAATCTTTACCCTGGTGCCTTATCTTTATACCTGTGCCGCTTTACTGCTTTTAGGCCACGGTCACTTTGGTAAAGCGCGTCCGGCGTATCTGGCCATCACCACTATCGCCTTCCTTTACTGCATCTGGGCGGTAGTCGGTTCTGGTGCACAAGAGGTCATGTGGTCATTTGTCACGCTGATGGTAATCACCGCAATGTACACACTGAACTACAACCGACTGCATAAAAACCCCTATCCTTTAGATGCACCAATAAGCAAAGATTAAGCCCCCTTAATCCAGCAAACATAAAAGCCAACCTTAAGAACTTAAGGTTGGCTTAACTTTGCTTTGCGAGCATATGCGCACTTTGTTCGATGGAAACACCGTGATGTTGAAGCGCCTTCTAAAAAGACCCTCTTTGAATTTACTCGCCTGGCTATTGCTGGCCTCTTTTTATATTGCTATCTGCCTGAACATTGCCTTTTTTAAACAGGTTTTACAGGCGTTACCGCTGGATTCAATGCATAACGTGCTGGTTTTCTTGTCGATGCCGGTCGTCGCGTTCAGCGTGATTAATATTGTCCTGACGCTAGGCTCTTTCTTATGGCTTAATCGTCCGCTGGCCTGCCTGTTTATTCTTGTCGGCGCGTCTGCGCAATATTTCATAATGACTTATGGCATCGTCATCGACCGTTCGATGATTGCCAATATCATGGATACCACACCTGCGGAAAGCTACGCGTTAATGACACCGCAGATGTTATTAACGCTAGGGTTAAGCGGGGTTCTTGCTGCACTGATTGCCTGCTGGGTAAAAATCAAACCCGCAGTCTCACGCCTGCGTAGCGTTCTTTTCCGTGGGGTCAATATTCTGATTTCTGTACTGCTGATTCTGCTGGTCGCCGCGTTGTTTTATAAAGACTACGCCTCGCTGTTTCGTAACAACAAAGAGCTGGTGAAATCCTTAAGCCCCTCCAACAGCATTGTTGCCAGTTGGTCATGGTATTCCCACCAGCGACTGGCAAATCTGCCGCTGGTTCGCATTGGCGAGGATGCACACCGCAACCCGTTAATGCAAAACGAGAAACGTAAAAATCTGACCATCTTGATCGTCGGCGAAACCTCGCGGGCAGAGAATTTCTCACTCAACGGCTACCCACGTGAAACCAATCCACGGCTGGCGAAAGATAATGTGGTCTATTTCCCCAATACCGCGTCTTGCGGCACGGCAACGGCTGTCTCTGTGCCATGCATGTTCTCGGATATGCCGCGTGAGCATTACAAAGAAGAGCTGGCACAGCACCAGGAAGGCGTGCTGGATATCATTCAGCGAGCGGGCATTAATGTGTTGTGGAATGACAACGACGGTGGCTGCAAAGGTGTCTGCGACCGCGTACCACACCAGAATGTCACCGCGCTGAACCTGCCCGGCCAGTGCATCAATGGCGAATGCTATGACGAGGTGCTGTTCCACGGGCTGGAAGAGTACATCAATAACCTGCAAGGTGATGGCGTGATTGTCTTACACACCATCGGTAGCCACGGCCCGACCTATTACAACCGCTATCCGCCGCAGTTCAGGAAATTTACCCCCACCTGCGACACCAACGAGATCCAGACCTGTTCCAAAGAACAACTGGTGAACACTTACGATAATACGTTGCTCTACGTCGACTATATTGTTGATAAAGCAATTAATCTGCTGAAAGAACATCAGGATAAATTTACCACCAGCCTGGTTTATCTTTCTGACCACGGTGAATCGTTAGGTGAAAATGGCATCTATCTACACGGCCTGCCTTATGCCATCGCGCCTGATAGCCAAAAACAAGTACCGATGCTGCTGTGGTTGTCGGAGGATTATCAAAAGCGGTATCAGATTGACCAGAGCTGCCTGCAAAAACAGGCACAAACACAGCACTATTCACAGGACAATTTATTCTCAACCCTGTTGGGATTAACCGGCGTCGAGACGAAGTATTACCAGGCTGCGGATGATATTCTGCAAACTTGCAGGAGAGTGACTGAATGAAAATACTGATTGTTGAAGACGATACGCTGTTATTGCAGGGGCTGATTCTGGCGGCACAAACCGAAGGCTACGCGTGCGATGGCGTCACGACCGCGCGGATGGCGGAACAAAGCCTGGAAGCCGGGCACTACAGCCTGGTGGTGTTGGATTTAGGTTTACCCGACGAAGATGGGCTGCATTTTCTCGCCCGTATCCGGCAGAAAAAATACACCCTGCCGGTACTGATCCTCACCGCTCGCGACACCCTGACCGACAAAATCGCCGGGCTGGATGTCGGTGCCGATGACTATCTGGTAAAACCTTTTGCGCTGGAAGAGTTACACGCCCGCATCCGCGCCCTGCTGCGACGCCATAATAATCAGGGCGAAAGCGAGTTGATTGTTGGCAATCTGACGCTGAATATGGGGCGCCGTCAGGTATGGATGGGCGGCGAAGAATTGATTCTGACGCCCAAAGAATATGCTCTGCTATCGCGGCTGATGCTCAAAGCAGGCAGCCCGGTGCATCGGGAAATTCTCTACAACGATATCTATAACTGGGATAACGAACCCTCGACCAACACCCTGGAAGTGCATATCCACAACCTGCGCGACAAAGTGGGCAAAACACGTATCCGCACCGTGCGCGGCTTTGGCTATATGCTGGTCGCGAATGAGGAAAACTAATTGAATCTGATGCGTTTTCTGCGCCGACCAATGTCGCTGCGTCAACGGCTGATATTGACCATCGGCGCTATTCTGCTGGTTTTTGAGCTGATTAGCGTCTTCTGGCTATGGCATGAAAGTACCGAGCAAATTCAGCTCTTTGAGCAGGCGCTACGTGACAATCGCAACAACGATCGCCACATCATGCGTGAGATCCGCGAAGCGGTTGCCAGCCTGATTGTTCCCGGCGTATTTATGGTCAGCCTGACACTATTTATCTGCTATCAGGCAGTGCACCGCATCACTCGCCCGCTGGCGGAACTGCAAAAAGAACTGGAAGCGCGCACCGCTGACAACTTAACGCCCATTGCCATTCATAGCGCCACTCTCGAAATCGAAGCGGTGGTTTCGGCGTTGAACGATCTGGTCAGTCGCCTGACCAGCACGCTGGATAACGAAAGGTTGTTTACCGCTGACGTCGCTCACGAACTGCGAACGCCGCTGGCGGGGGTGCGTTTGCATCTGGAACTGCTGGCGAAAACGCATCATATCGATGTGGCGCCGTTAGTCGCACGGCTTGATCAGATGATGGAGAGCGTCTCCCAGTTGTTGCAACTGGCGCGCGCCGGACAGTCATTTTCTTCCGGTAATTATCAGCATGTAAAACTGCTGGAAGATGTGATCCTGCCCTCCTATGACGAACTCAGCACCATGCTCGACCAGCGTCAACAAACTTTGCTGTTACCAGAGAGCGCCGCTGACATCACTGTTCAGGGCGACGCGACCCTGCTGCGGATGTTATTGCGTAACCTGGTAGAAAACGCCCATCGCTATAGTCCAGCAGGCAGCAACATTATGATTCAGCTGCAAGAAGATGGCGGTGCGGTAATGGCGGTTGAAGACGAAGGGCCTGGCATTGATGAGAGTAAATGCGGAGAGTTGAGCAAAGCGTTTGTACGAATGGACAGCCGTTATGGCGGGATTGGTCTGGGATTAAGTATTGTCAGCCGCATCACACAGTTGCATCACGGGCAGTTTTTCCTGCAAAACCGGGAAGAGGCTTCCGGCACGCGCGCCTGGGTACGGCTGAAAAAAGATCAGTACGTGGCAAACCAGATATAGAGAAAGCTGCTGACTACCAGCACGCTAAACACAGTCGTTAAACTTTCATAAACACGGTTTTTCATTGCACTCTCCTCCGTTGTCCTGGAGGAGAGTATGCGCGTCAGAGATTAAGTGAACCTTAAGAGTTCGATTGTTGGCCTGATAAGAGAGTGTCGCATCAGGCAATCCGTTTCAGCTTACTCATCAATTCGCGGATGTTGCTGCACCAGGCGGGTACGTTTCGCCTGCAAATCGGCAATTTCCTGGTCAATATCCTCGATTTTCTGCTCAATATTATCGTAATGCTCGACGAGAATTTCCTTCGCTTCCTGCAAATCTGACGCCGCAGGCGTCGCACCTTTCAGTGGACGATTCGCCGTCTCTTTCATCGTCACGCCAGTGATTAAACCAACCACCGCCACTACCATCAGGTAATAGGCAGGCATCATCAGATTATGCGAGCTTTCCACCAGCCAGGCCGCCAGCGTTGGCGTCAGACCGGCAACCAGCACCGAAATATTAAATGCCGCCGCCAGCGCACTGTAACGGATATGTGTCGGGAACATCGCTGGCAAGGTAGAGGCCATAACACCCGTAAAGCAGTTAAGGATCACCGCCAGCATCAGCAACCCGGCGAAAATCAGGCCGATAATATTGCTGTTAATCAGGATAAACGCAGGAATCGCCAGCGCAAACAACGCAACACTGCCGAGGATCACAAACGGACGACGGCCAAAACGGTCACTCAGCAAGCCCATCACCGGCTGAACAAACAGCATACCGATCATAATCGCGATAATAATCAGCACCCCGTGGTCTTCGGAGTAATGCAGGTTATGCGACAAATAACTCGGCATATAAGTCAGCAACATGTAGTAAGTCACGTTGGTGGCGATCACCAGACCAATACATGTCAACAGACTGCGCCAGTGTTTGGTGGCAATCTCTTTAAACGAGACTTTCGGGCCATCCTGCAAACCTTCGCGGTCACCCTGTTCCAGTTTCTCAACATGTTGCTGGAACGCTGGCGTCTCTTCTAAAGCATGACGAAGATAAAGCCCAATAATTCCCAGCGGCAGCGCGATAAAGAACGGAATACGCCAGCCCCAGTCAAGGAAGTTCTCTTCACCGACGATGGTCGAAATCAACACCACCACGCCCGCACCCAGCACAAACCCGGCAATAGAACCGAAGTCCAGCCAGCTCCCCATAAAGCCACGTTTACGGTCAGGTGAGTATTCCGCAACAAATATCGACGCTCCGGTATATTCACCGCCGACCGAGAAACCTTGTGCCATCTTACAGATCAACAGCAGAATCGGCGCCCAAATACCAATAGAGGCGTAGGACGGTATTAAACCGATACAGAACGTACTGATCGACATAATCACAATAGTGATAGCAAGGATCTTCTGACGACCATATTTATCGCCCAACATACCAAAGAAGAGTCCGCCAAGCGGTCGAATCAGAAAGGGAACGGAGAAGGTGGCCAGTGCAGCAACCATCTGCACGCTGGGGTCAGCCCCCGGGAAAAATACTTTACCTAATGCGTAAGCAACAAAACCATAAACACCAAAATCGAACCATTCCATTGCATTACCCAGCGATGCTGCAGTAATGGCTTTTCGCAGTTTACCGTCATCAATAATGGTGACATCACGAAGGGTTATCGGTTTTACTTTTTTCCTTTTCAGCATAGCTTTCCTCGCAGAGTAAGCCCATTTCCGCACGCGTCAGGCAAATAGACGCGGCGCCCGCAAAAGGGGAGCGGGAATTGCAGGGTGCAATCTCTGTAACAAGCGTAGCTGGTTTGCTTACACGATCCGATTAAGGATTGTACAATCAAACCTGTTGACGCCTGAATTGGGCAGTTAATGACCTTTTTACCCTACCAGCGTTTAAATTTGTGATCAACTTCACGCATGGATTTCGTTGAGCACTCATTGATGTAACTTATTATTTACAGTCAATTTACAGAGAAGATTTCTTCGACCATTGCCCCCGCCAGACGTTGTGCTGAACAGAGCCGTGGCATCCCCAACGCGACGGTTTGCCAGCGTTGGGTTACTGACCAGCAAACAGGCTGCTTATCGGCATCCGACCACTTGCCCAGCCAACTTAAAAAGTCTGCATGATCCCCGCCTGTCGAGGCTCCAGGAGGGGAAAACCACTGATGGTAATAATGGCGAGTGGTCGGTGCCGCATTGATACTATCTGCCAGATATTGCGTCGCTTTCACGCGCAAATCACCCAGCAACAACGCCACCGCTTGCGGGCTTCCCAGATGGCAGGCATCGCCAAACGCTCCCCAGCGCAGCTCCTCCAGAGCAATAAAACAACGTCCCGGTAGCGACCAGGCGTTATACGCACCAGCAAGCCAGCGGGTAAAAATTTGCTCACTCTGCTCACCTGCCTGAACCAGTAACCCTCGTTGCATTAACGCTTTTTCCTTCCAGCGACAGCGGGCAGAAAACCACTCATACAACGCGGCGATTTGCTGGGGAAGTTCCGGGAAAGCAGAGTACGAACGGTGATCCATTTTTTGCAATAGTGCCAAATGTTGCGCGATCTGCGTCAGCGCCAGATGACCGGGATCAAGCATCGCCGCCAGTTTTTCCACCAATGTCAGGCGCAGGCTAAGTGGCGCTTTTAACATTCCGGCATTCGCCCACGTCTGAAGCTGTGCGCGCGCAAGGATCTCCTGCATCAGTCGTTCACGAAGCTGCTGCTGATGGGTTTGTGGATAGCGGGCATCATCGCCCTGCGCCAGATCCACCAAAAAGCGGGGATAAACTGACTCCAGTACGCGACCAGAGCCGTCCAGTAACGTCTTTGTCAATACTGTTCTGCCATGAAAAGAGTTTGAATATCATCGCGTAACAACTGAGAGTCCGTATAAATCCAGCCATGAATCATCACGGTCTGTTGCAATTGCTGCTGCATCATCCTGACCACGGATTCATTTTGTTGACGCAGAGCCAGACTATCGCGTAAACGCGCCTGTAATTCCGTCAAACATAACGCGAAATCAGCGAAAAAAGTGTTCATGCCTGCCGTGACAGAATCATCGACCTGAACCGCCAAAGCTTTAGCCATTTGTTGGCAATAAAGGTCTACTTCTTCGGTTAACGTTCGTTGTAGCGCACTGTAATCAACAGCCTCTGGCGGTGATTTCTCACCACCCCGTCCCCAGTCAGGCTGATTCAGCCAGCGCGAGAACGTCTCACGCACAATGCCAAAACGGCTGCTCTGCTCATCCATTGCTTCCTGGTGGGATATTGCATCGCTGAACAGCTGGCGAGTATTGAAGTGTGGGACTGCGCCGTGAAAAGCAGGAAAATGAAAGCCGGGGCGAAACCCGGACTCATTCAATTCTGTTTTTACCCGCTGCTCGATGGGGTGAATAACATCGCTTAACACCCGGCAAAGGGTTGATTCCAGTTCAGCAAAACGCAGCGTAAAGTCACGGCTGATTTTGGTCTGTGCCGCCTGTAACAGCGTCTCGCAGCGGGTACGAATCTCGCTTAACGGCCACGAATCATGTTGAAACAGCACTGCTAACCGGGTATTCACCTCGTCTTGCTGCTGACGCAGAAAGTCGTTGGCTGATGCCAGAGCCACCTCGATTTCATGTTTAATCTCGCCACTCACCTGCACCTGATTAAGCTGCAATAGCTGCATATTTTCTTCAACCTGGAGGATATTTTGCCGCAATTGCTCGCAAACGACGTTCAGCCCGTGTGCGCGAAAATCAAGGTATTCCCGCGCTTGTTGGGCATAATTCAACAACTTATGCGAGGCAGATCGCAGTGCATATAACGACGCGTTGGCGTAGGCGGCATGGAGTAATGCCTGAACCGGTTGGGCGAACAGCGAATCTTCCCACAGTTGATCGGCAGCATGGCGAATATGGTCGATATCTGCCAGATCGGCATTGCACCAGCGCCTGCCAAGCGCGGCATGGGCAAAATCCTCCACCCAGCGTTGTTGCTCCGGTGCTGGCAACTTACCATTGTTAGCTAACTCATGACGTGCCCGATTTGCCAGATAGCCCCACATCGACGATACCGGAAATATCTGCCCTGGCGTAACACAACCTTTCATCAACGTCCCGGAAATCAGCGCCCGCACCTGTTCTGCATCGTCACTGTTACGATCCTGCTGATCGAACTTATTGACGAGCACATACAGCGGTACTGATTTCCCCACCGCTAAAACCGCCTCACGCACCTCTTCATCGGAGATTGATTTCAGTTGCGTATAGTCCAGCACCGCCAGCACTGCAGAGGCGCGCGCCAGTTGCTCGTTAAGCATTTTTTGCAGATGCGGTTGTCCGGCTTCATTCGGTCCGGGGGTATCCAGCAGCGTCAACTGCCCGGGATAACTCTCTAGCCCTGCCAGATGGACAAACTCCACTTCAATTACTGGAATATGCTCAATGGCGGCGTAAGCAGAAAAAGGAAAATCGACGTCCAGCGCCTTCGCCAGACGCACCAAATCATTCAAACTTTTCAGGCAATGAAAAATTGGCTGGGCACCAAGATAATATTTTTCAAAAGCAACGCCATTTTCGATCCGCTGCATAAGCGCACGCATATCTTTATCTATTTCCAGCAGTTCGGTCAGATGCTCAATATCGCAATCGCGCAGGCGTTGTTGTAATTGTTGGATTAAACTGTCGATTGGTGCGACATGTGAAAAATGCAGCACCGGTTCTTTTTGCCCCGGCGTATGGCGAATAAGCGTCGGCAGCGCAGTCATAGGGCGATTGCGATTAGGCAGAACTTCAGTGCCAACAATAGCGTTAATGGTGGTTGATTTCCCTGCTTTCATGGTGCCAATAATCGCCAGCACCATTTCCAGACGGGAAATTTTTCGCAGCTCATTATTCAGCATTGCGTGACGCTCGGCGATATTAGGCTGACTCCAGGGTAAAGCCAGTGGTGGTGCATCTTCTCCGGGCACAGAGAGCGGCATTTTTTCCAGTAACTGCAACTGTTGTCTGGAAAGCTGTAACAGACGTTCAGCCTCCTGACTTAACTCATATATTGTCTGTGTGTACATGGAAAATTCTTCCTTAAAGCAAATTTCATTATTTTTATTTAGCCAGATCGTTTTTTCGTTCTGTTGTCGGCTTTTATAATTACTGCAGGAAATAATTTTTATATTTAATATGTTGTTTTTATTCGGATGAATAAATCTCTTCCGACAAGTTAAAAGTCAGAAAGATAAAATAACAATTTAATTAAAAAAAGAACAAGAAGAGAGTTAACCTTAACTTAAATAATAAACAGAGGCAAAAAGATTATTTTCTTTTTGCGTTGTCTTTCAAATGAAAACGATCGTCGACTAAAATCAGTAGTACCCCCGACAAACGCAGGGATTTTGTGTATAATTGCGGCCTTTTTCGGCAATCTGCCGTTTTTTGGCGCTTTTGCCCTGCTGACTTTTGAGGAAATCCACATGTCATTACCATACTGCCCGAAATGCAACTCCGAATACACTTACGAAGATAACGGCATGTACATCTGCCCGGAATGCGCCTACGAATGGAACGACGCTGAACCTGCGCAGGAAAGCGACGAGCTGATCGTTAAAGATGCTAATGGCAACCTGCTGGCTGACGGCGACAGCGTTACCATCATTAAAGATCTGAAGGTGAAAGGTAGCTCTTCGATGCTGAAAATCGGCACCAAAGTGAAAAACATCCGCCTGGTTGAAGGCGACCATAACATCGATTGCAAAATCGACGGTTTTGGTCCAATGAAACTGAAATCTGAGTTTGTGAAAAAGAACTGATTTCGAATGCCGGGTGCGATACATCCGGCAACGGTGCCAAATGCCTGATGCGACGCTTGCGCGTCTTATCAGGCCTACAAATTCCCGCGCCATCCGTAGGCCGGAATAAGGCGTTTACGCCGCATCCGGCAACGGTGCCAATGCCTGATGCGACGCTTGCCGCGTCTTATCAGGCCTACTCTTCATCTGTACAAAATTCAAACTACACTTAACTGACTTCTCTTAACTGAGGTCACCATCATGCCGTTAAGCCCCTATATCTCTTTTGCCGGTAACTGTGCCGACGCCATAGCCTATTACCAACGCACGTTAGATGCGGAACTGCTCTATAAAATCAGCTTTGGGGAAATGCCGAAACCCGCGCAGGAAAGCTCCGAAGGTTGTCCTTCAGGGATGCAATTTCCCGATACTGCCATCGCCCATGCTAACGTGCGCATTGCCGGAAGCGACATCATGATGAGCGATGCCATACCGTCAGGAAAAGCCAACTACTCCGGATTTACGTTGGTGCTCGATTCGCAACAGGTCGAGGAAGGGAAACGTTGGTTTGACAACCTTGCCGCCAACGGAAAAATCGAAATGGACTGGCAGGAAACCTTCTGGGCACATGGCTTCGGCAAAGTTACCGATAAATTTGGAGTGCCGTGGATGATTAATATCGTTAAGCAGCAGTCAACACAATAGCCGGGCCTTAATAGCTGATGGGGAGAATTAGGGGGAGGGGCGATGCCTGCCCCATACCCAACATCACCGCCCATACTCATCTTCCATTCTCCGCTCTTCATCTTCCAGCTGCCGACGCTCCTGATCAAGCTGGCGCTGGCGGTCGTCCAGCTGCCTGCGGCGATCTTCAAACTGGCGGCGGCGGTCGTCATATTGTCTGCGACGATCGTCGCTCACTTGACGCTGCCAGCCGTCGTCGCGCGAATCTTCATAGTCACGCCCACGGTCAGGGTTATAAGCGTCGTTAATCGCCTGCTGAATATTACCAATCGTGTCGTCGATAACATCGGCCTGAGCCGGAACGGTGGTCAGCGTGAGCAGGGTGAAAAGAAAGAGCGTGGAGTAAGGTTTCATAAGACAGTCTCTGTGATGGACTGGCTTAACGTTAGTTGAGTGTGAATAACCGGAGTAGCGGAGTAATCTCAAATACGGTAAGGCGCAGACTCTTCCATTAGCTGGATAGCTCGCCGTTTATTTTCCGCCACCAGCACAATGCTATGACATTTTTGATCCGGAGAAATACTCCAGATACGTTCTTCCGGAATGCAGCCACCATCGTAGATCACTTTCGTGCCATCGTAAGGCCAAAATGTCTCTTGTTCAGTGTCTAATATAAACACCGAAATCTGATCGGACTCGCGCGCGATCTTCTGCCAGAGCATCTTCCCGCCATCATACTGATCAAAATCGCTGATGAGTGTGATTCCGCATTGCAGGATTAACGCTTCATACAGTCGCGTTGCCAGACCTTTATCGCGTTCACCTGGGGAGACGCAGATACCTTCCACTTGTACCAGATCCGAGTCTTCCCACCAGCGTTCAACGGCAATAATATCGCTGCCTAACTCTTTTTTACGCTGCAGGTCGAGAGCGGCGAGTACCCGATGACGTGGCACGCCTGCAAAAACTTCAATGTCCGCTTCAATGATGGCCGCTCTTGGCGTCTGGCTGTCATAAATCACCTGTAACAGACGCCCGGAAAGCTCGATCTCTTCCACCACGCGAAAAGAACGAGCAACCGTCATTGGGCTATAGGTGGTTGGCATCACGATCATATGTGAATCGCCTCTTGTCAGTACTGACATAATTCCTTTTATATCCCATTCAGAGCAGAATTGCTCACAATAGCAGCACGTTTGCTCCAGGCCTCTTGATAAATTCTGAAAATCATCCCTCAATTTGCCCCAATGCCTGCGCCAGTTGCACGCGGGTAAAAGGTTTGCGCAGCAGCGCCACTTCTGGCAACGCGGGGTTATAGCTGGGGCGTAAATCCTGACCGCTGATGAGCAGCAGCGTCAGGTGTGGGTAGCGTTTGCGTGCTGCATTGACCACTTCTGCGCCGCTCATACCGCCTGGGAGCATTAAGTCGCTGATAAAAATATCGATTTCCACTGATGCCGCCAGCAGATCCAGCGCCTGTTCGCCGCTGCTGGCTTCCAGCGTCAAATAGCCCAGCAGGTGCAACTGTTCGCAGATTGTCTGGCGTACTGCAGCTTCATCTTCCAGCACCAACACCAGCTTATCGCCGCTGACGGCTGTCTGTTCTACCACCGCTGACGATACATTTTTCGCCGCCAACAACGCACGGGGAAGCTGTAGTCTGACTGTCGTTCCCTGCCCCTGTGCACTTTCGATTTCCACCCTCCCGCCGGACTGACGCACGAAACCATAGACCATCGACAAGCCTAGTCCGCTGCCACTGCCCGTCTGTTTGGTGGTAAAGAACGGCTCGAATACCTGGCTTTTCACCTTCTGCGACATTCCACAGCCATGATCGATAACCTCCAGAGCCACCATGTCCTGACGCTGCCCACCGCTACGGGTGACACGCTGGTTCCAGGTGCGGATTTTGAGGGTTCCCGTCAGCCCTTCCATCGCATCACGAGCGTTCATCACCAGGTTGATGATGGCGTTTTCCAGTTGGCTGACGTCAATCCACGCAGGCCACGCCGGAGACTGTGCTTCAATCTCCAGCGTCAGCGTTGTCGGTAAGGAGTGGCGCATCAATTCGCTTAACTCTTCCAGTAATGTTTTCAGTTCAATGGCTTGTGGATGTAAGGACTGCTTGCGGGAAAACGCCAGCAGCCGTTGGGTTAGTAGCGCGCCACGTTCGGCGGCTTGCTGCGCCCGTTGTATTCGCGGCGCGTCGGGCGAGTCCGTGTTCACCAGCTCCAGGCTGCCAATAATCACCGCCAACAGATTATTAAAATCATGCGCCAGTCCCCCCGTCAGTTGCCCGACCGCTTTTAGTTTCTGGCTGTGCAACAGCGCCTCTTCCAGCCCCTGCCGCTCGGTTTGAGCAATCTCCATCTGCGTGGTTTTCTCTTTCAGCAGCCGTGACGTCCGCTCAAGCGATGCGGTATTACGGGCGAAGACGTTAAAGGCGCGTGCCAGTTCACCTAACTCATCGCGCCGCTGTAACGCCGGAAAGCTGACGTCTGCTTCACCGTGCGCCAGACGGCTCATGGCGCGGGAAATCGCCGTCAGGTTTGAGCCGAGATTGCGATAGATGTACCAACCTGCAAATGCGGTGATCACCACCGCTAACAGGGCAAAAATCATGATCACCCTCTCGCCGGAGCGCAGATCCTGGTAACTTTGTGCTACCCGCTGACCGGAAAGCATCGCCACCTGTTCGGCATAATGGTTTATATCGCTGTTAAGGATCGCCACCAGAGCTTTGATGTGAAACATATACCAGCTAATCGCCAGATCGCTTTGCTCCAGTGACGCCGAAAGCGGCGCGAGTTTGCGCAGTTCACGATTAAAATCAGTAAGTAGCGTATTTACTAACGGCGTATCACTATGAGTCGGCAGAGCTGACATCACTTCAACCAG
This sequence comes from Escherichia sp. MR, assembly GCF_005280595.1. Classification (NCBI taxonomy): domain Bacteria; kingdom Pseudomonadati; phylum Pseudomonadota; class Gammaproteobacteria; order Enterobacterales; family Enterobacteriaceae; genus Escherichia; species Escherichia sp. MR. The sequence goes on from NZ_SZVK01000010.1 coordinate 75,185, forward strand.
TTGATGAATAATCGCCTGCGGTGCTGGAGTGGCAATGGCGGCAACGATCAGCCGGTTCATCTCGTTAAGCAAAAGATCATCTTCCGCGTAAGTGACTTTTTGCAGATGCCGCAGATAACTTAAGTTTTGATATAGCGAACTTAACAGCGCGTTACGTTCCAGGTGCCGCCTTTGCCCCCGCTCCAGCATTCCGCCGACGCTGGTTTGCAGTTCATTACTGCGCTGGATGATTCGCGCCACCAGCCCGGCGTCCTGCTGTGCTAAAGGCGCGTTCGCCAGTTGTGCAAGCGAGCTTTTTAATGCCCGCTGTGTCTCCTGCAATCGCTCGGCTTCACCTTTATATTCCAGCGCCCCCACCACCTGTGATAATCGCACCGCCGCTGTCGCCACGTTTGCGGTGTCGCGCGCCAGATTCAGGCTGCCGGTCATATCATCCACCGTTTGCTGCTGCACCTGCTCCTGCATCTGGCTGGCATGACGAAAGCCCATTACCGCCACGCCGCTGACCATCAGCGTCACCGCCACCACAAGCAAATTTAAAAGCAGCAACCGCCCGCGCGCGCTGGCAAAAAAGTGACGTCCGGGGTGCGCCATATCACGCTCCGTAAAGAAAAATCGCAATATGACAAATATGAACGGCTTCTGACATTTTGCATTTACTTTCCTGTGATGGAGTGCTGATATCGACAACCTCGCAGGAGTCCGCCATGAACAGCACGCCAGTTCTGGAGATGCGCAATATTGCCAAAGCCTTCGGCAAATTTTACGCGCTCAAAGGGGTGGATTTGACGGTTTACCCTGGCGAGATCCATGCCCTGATGGGGGAAAACGGCGCCGGAAAAAGCACGCTGATGAAGGTGCTGGCGGGGGCGTATACCGCCACCAGTGGCGAGATCCTGATAGACGGCAAACCCTTTCACATTCGCACACCGAAAGATGCCTTAAGCGCCGGTATTACGCTGATTTATCAGGAGATGCAGCTGGCACCGAATCTGACGGTGGCAGAAAATATTTTCCTCGGCAGCGAGCTTTCCCACGGCGGGCTGGTGCAGCGTAAAGAGATGCTGGTGCAGGCGCAAAAAGTGATCGACCGCCTCGGCGCGCAGTTTAACGCCAGCGATAAAGTCATGACGCTGACCATCGCCGAGCAACAGCAGGTCGAAATCGCCCGCGCGTTGCATCGCAACAGCCGCATTCTGGTGATGGACGAACCTACCGCCGCCCTCTCCTCCCGCGAAACTCACCGCCTGTTTGAACTGATTATGCGACTGCGCGATGAAGGGATGGCGATTATCTACATCAGCCACCGCATGGCAGAAGTGTATGAGCTTTCCGATCGCGTCAGCGTGCTGCGTGACGGGCAATACGTTGGCAGCCTGACCCGCGACAATCTCAACGCCGGGGAACTGGTGCGGATGATGGTCGGCAGGCCGCTGAGCGATCTGTTCAATAAAGAGCGCGATATCCCGCTCGGCAAAGCCCGCCTGAACGTTCACCACCTGACCGACGGCGGCAAAGTCCAGCCGAGTAGCCTGCTGGTGCGTTCCGGCGAAATTGTCGGCCTCGCCGGGCTGGTGGGCGCCGGACGTTCCGAACTGGCGCAGTTAATTTTCGGCGTGCGGAAAGCGACAGGCGGAATGATTGAAGTCGATGGCGAACCGGTGGTGATCCACTCCCCGCGCGAAGCCATCGATCTTGGCATTGGTTTTCTCACCGAAAACCGCAAAGAACAGGGATTGTTCCTTGAAATGGCGGCAGCCGAAAACATCACCATGGCAACCCTGGAGCGCGATGCCAGCTGGGGGATGCTCAATCGCAAAAAAGCACAAACCATTTCCGATGACGCCATTAAGTTGCTCAACATCCGCGTGCCTCATGCCCAAGTGCGAGCAGGTGGGCTTTCGGGCGGTAATCAGCAAAAACTGTTGATCTCCCGCTGGGTGGCGATTGGCCCACGCATTTTACTGCTCGATGAACCCACGCGCGGCGTGGATGTCGGCGCAAAAAGCGAGATCTACCGGATCATGAACGAGATGGCGCGCAAGGGCGTGGCGATCCTGATGATCTCCAGCGAACTGCCGGAGATAGTCGGGATGAGCGATCGCGTTTATGTAATGCGCGAAGGCAGCATTGCCGGTGAGTTAAACGGCAACAACATCACCCAGGAAAACATTATGACCTTAGCGACCGGCGTCAACGACGCCCATTCCCAGGCGGTGCGCTCATGACGACATCTGCAAAGACCTCTGCCAAAAAAATGTTAATGAGCGATCTGATGCAAACGGTCGGCATTTTGCCGATTCTGATCCTGATCGTGGCGGTTTTTGGCTTTATCGCGCCGAACTTTTTTACCGAAAGTAACCTGCTGAATATTACCCGCCAGGCGTCGATCAACATTGTGCTGGCGGCAGGAATGACCTTCATCATTTTGACCGGCGGGATCGATCTTTCTGTAGGTTCAATTCTCGGCACCACGGCGGTGGCGGCGATGGTCGTCTCCCTTAGCCCGGAGTTCGCCATGCTGTCGATTCCAGCGGCGCTGATGCTCGGCCTGCTGCTGGGGTTGTTCAACGGCGCACTGGTGGCCTTTGCCGGATTGCCGCCATTTATCGTCACGCTCGGCACCTATACGGCGCTACGCGGGGCGGCGTATCTGCTGGCAGACGGCACCACGGTCATCAACTCCAACATTAATTTCGAGTGGATAGGTAATAACTATCTCGGGCCGGTCCCGTGGCTGGTGGTGATTGCGCTGGCGGTGATCGTGGTGTGCTGGTTTATTCTGCGCCGCACCACACTTGGCGTTCATATCTACGCCGTCGGCGGCAATATGCAGGCGGCGCGTCTTACCGGCATTAAGGTCTGGCTGGTGCTGCTGTTTGTTTATGGCATGAGCGGCCTGCTTTCAGGGCTGGGCGGGATTATGAGCGCCTCGCGGCTATACAGCGCCAACGGCAACTTAGGCATGGGTTACGAACTGGACGCCATTGCGGCGGTGATCCTCGGCGGCACCAGTTTTGTTGGCGGGATCGGCACCATCACCGGCACGCTGGTCGGCGCGCTGATTATCGCCACGCTCAACAACGGCATGACCTTAATGGGCGTCTCTTACTTCTGGCAGTTGGTGATCAAAGGGGCGGTGATCATCATTGCGGTGCTGATCGACAAATACCGTACCCGACATCATCAAAGCGCATAACAACAATACCCTACACATGAGGAATACAGTATGAGATTGAAGCCCTTAGTGACCGCGCTCTGTGCAGGCGCGCTGCTGGCTGCGGCACCGTTCGCCCAGGCGAAAGAACTGAAATCGATAGGCGTAACGGTAGGCGACCTGGCGAACCCGTTCTTCGTACAGATAACCAAAGGCGCGGAGCTGGAAGCGCGTAAACTGGCAGGCGATAACGTCAAAGTGACGCTGGTTTCCAGCGGCTACGATCTGGGCCAGCAGGTGTCGCAAATTGACAACTTTATCGCCGCTAACGTCGATATGATCATCCTTAACGCTGCCGATTCAAAAGGGATCGGCCCGGCGGTGAAACGGGCGAAAGACGCCGGGATCGTGGTGGTGGCGGTTGACGTAGCGGCAGAAGGTGCCGACGCCACCATTACTTCCGATAACACCCAGGCGGGCGAAATGGCCTGTAAATACATCACCGATCGCCTAAAAGGCAAAGGCAACGTGGTGATCATCAACGGCCCGCCGGTGTCCGCCGTGCAGAACCGCGTCGAAGGCTGCCAGACCGAATTTAAACGCCATCCTGACATCAAGGTGCTCTCTGACGACCAGAACGCCAAAGGCAGTCGTGAAGGCGGGCTGGAGGTGATGACCGCGTTGCTGGCGGCGAATCCGAAGATCGACGGCGTGTTTGCGATTAACGATCCCACCGCGATCGGCGCCGATCTGGCAGCAAAACAGGCACAACGTAACGAGTTCTTTATTGTTGGCGTGGATGGTAGCCCGGACGCCGAAGAGGCGCTGAAACGTGAGAACTCGTTGTTTGTCGCCACCCCAGCGCAAGATCCCCAGGTGATGGCAGCTAAAGCGGTGGAAATTGGCTACGACATTTTGCAGGGCAAACCCGCGCCGAAAGAGCCGGTGCTGATCCCGGTGACGATGATCGACAAAGACAACGTCGGCAATTACAAAGGCTGGACGGTGAAATAAGTCCGAAGCCGGGCGGCGACGCTGCCCGGCGGTAGCGCATTAGCTAATCCAGGAGCTGGCATGATGGAACGTAAAGGTATTATCGCAGCAGGAAATATGCTGGTTGATCACGTCCACCAGATTATCCAGTGGCCGGAGCGCGGCTGGCTGGCGGAGATCACCCACAGCGAACGCTCTACCGGTGGCGCGCCGCTTAACGTCCTGCTGACGCTGGCGAAAATGCGCGCCGGGCTGCCTTTGCAGGCGGTCGGGCTAATCGGTCAGGACAGCGATGGCGATTACATTATGGCGATGCTGGAGCAATATCACGTCAACCGCCAGCATGTGCAGCGCACCACTTTTGCGCCGACGTCGATGTCGCAGGTGATGACCGATCCCAGCGGACAGCGCACATTTTTCCATTCACCGGGCGCTAACCGGCTGCTGGATCTTCCGGCGTTCGACCAGCTTGATAGCAGCATGAAAATCTTCCATCTCGGTTATCTGCTGTTGCTCGAAAGCCTGGATATGCCAGACGATGTTTATGGCACTCGCAGCGCCCGCCTGCTGGCGCAGATGCATGACGCTGGCTATGAAACCTGTCTCGATCTGGTTTCCCGCAAGGGCGATCCGCGCTATCAGCCGCTGGTATTGCCCGCGTTGCGTCATCTGGATTATCTGGTGATTAACGAACTGGAGGCCGGGGAATTTAGCGGGCTGGAGATTCGTTTGCCTAACGGCGAGCCACATATCGCGCATATTGCCGCCGCCGCGCGCGAACTGTTAGATGCGGGCGTGCGCCAGCGCGTGGTGATTCACTGCGCGGAAGGCGCATGGGGAGAGACGCCGGAACAGGGCGGCATGTGGATACCCTCACGGAAATTAGAACCGCGCGAGATTATCGGTAGCGTCGGCGCGGGTGATGCGTTTTGTGCCGGATTTTTGTATGGCTGCCACGAACGCTGGACGCTTACCGAGAGCATCAAACTGGCACATGCCTGCGCACGCGCGAGCCTGTTATGCGCCAACGCCATCGACGGGGCAAAAACACTGGAAGAGCTGCAAACAGAAATGTCGGATTAATGCACGTCGGCAGCGAAGACATAACCCAGACCGCGCAGAGTTTTAATCAACATTGGCTGATGCGGGTTCAGTTCGATTTTGCGTCGTAGTCGCATGATTAATACGTCGATGGTGCGATCAAACACCTCTATGCTGTCACTATGGGTAAACTCCAGCAACTGCTCGCGGCTCAATACCCGACGGGCGTTTTGTGCCAGAGCCAGCAACAAGCCATATTCGCCCTGAGTCAGCTCAACAAGTTGCTGTCGCGGATTGTGTAGCTGGCAGCGTGTGGTATCGAGATACCAGCCATTAAATGACAGCCCGGCATTTTTCTCCTCATTGACCGCCAGCACGCCAACGCGCCGTAACACCGCTTTTAGTCGCGCGACCACTACCCGTGGGGTAAATGGCTTGCAGATGTAATCATCCGCACCCATTTCCAGCCCGACCACCACATCAGACTCACTGCCCAGACCGGTCAGCATCACCACCGGCAATGCAGGACGCATTTTCTGTAGTTGTTGTAATACCATCAGGCCGTTGGTATCAGGCAACATCATATCCAGCACCACCAGCGCAATATCAGGATCGCCTTCAATACACGATATTGCCGCCTGTCCGGTATGGCAGACTGAAACCGTAAAGACATGTTCGCTTAACACGTCCTGCAACAGTGCACAGATAGCCGCGTCATCATCCACTACCAGCACCACGGGTTTCATGGTTACACTCCGCATTATTCACCTGATTAATCATTGTGCGTACTTCCTGGCGAAGTGAAAGAGGAAAGCAATATATATAATGAAAATATAATTCATGTCACATTATTGATATTGTTAATAGATATGCCGTACTTTTTCACCTTCAGCACAAATCCCTAATAAAATGACTCGTTCCGCTCACACTTCCGTTTATTAAAATCGTCGTTTCCCAATTATGATATCGCCAGCTTTAAATGACGTATTTTGCATGGATTACATATTTACGACACAAATGATAAATGGAGATTTATATGAATAACTCTCGGTTATTCCGTTTGAGCAGGATTGTTATTGCGTTAACTGCCGCCAGCGGCATGATGGTAAATACCGCTTACGCGAAAGAGGAAGCGAAAGCCGCCTCCCAATATACGCAACAGGTTAATCAGAATTACGCCAAATCATTACCGTTTAGCGATCGTCAGGATTTTGACGACGCCCAGCGCGGATTTATCGCCCCGCTGCTCGATGAAGGTATTCTGCGTGATGCGAACGGCAAAGTTTACTACCGCGCGGACGATTACAAATTTGATATTAATGCCGCTGCGCCGGAAACGGTAAACCCCAGCCTGTGGCGTCAGTCACAGATCAACGGTATTTCAGGCCTGTTCAAAGTCACCGATAAAATGTATCAGGTGCGCGGCCAGGACATCTCCAACATTACGTTCGTGGAAGGCGAGAAAGGCATTATTGTTATCGACCCGCTGGTAACACCGCCTGCCGCAAAAGCCGCCCTTGACCTTTACTTCCAGCATCGTCCGCAAAAACCGATTGTTGCGGTTATCTACACCCACAGCCACACCGACCACTATGGCGGCGTAAAAGGCATTATCTCCGAAGCTGATGTTAAATCGGGCAAAGTGCAGGTGATTGCCCCTGCTGGATTTATGGACGAAGCCATCAGTGAAAACGTACTGGCGGGTAACATTATGAGCCGCCGTGCGCTCTACTCTTACGGCCTGTTACTGCCGCACAACGCGCAGGGTAACGTGGGTAACGGTCTCGGCGTGACGCTGGCAACCGGTGACCCAAGCATTATTGCGCCAACCAAAACAATCGTCAGAACTGGCGAGAAGATGATTATCGACGGCCTGGAGTTTGACTTCCTGATGACCCCAGGCAGCGAAGCGCCAGCGGAAATGCACTTCTATATTCCGGCCCTGAAAGCCCTGTGTACCGCCGAGAACGCCACGCATACCCTGCACAACTTCTACACTCTGCGCGGCGCGAAAACCCGCGATACCAACAAGTGGACCGAGTACCTGAACGAAACGCTGGATATGTGGGGTAACGAAGCGGAAGTCCTGTTTATGCCGCACACCTGGCCGGTATGGGGCAATAAGCATATCAATGATTATATTGGTAAATATCGCGATACTATCAAGTACATTCACGACCAGACCCTGCACCTGGCAAACCAGGGCTACACCATGAATGAAATCGGCGACATGATTAAGCTGCCACCTGCGCTTGCCAATAACTGGGCCAGCCGTGGCTATTACGGTTCTGTCAGCCACAACGCCCGTGCGGTATATAACTTCTACCTCGGCTATTACGACGGTAACCCGGCAAACCTGCATCCGTATGGTCAGGTGGAGATGGGTAAACGTTATGTACAGGCGTTGGGCGGTTCCGCACGCGTCATCAGCCTGGCGCAAGAAGCAAACAAGCAGGGAGATTATCGCTGGTCGGCAGAGTTACTGAAACAGGTGATTGCCGCCAATCCGGGCGACCAGGTGGCGAAGAATCTGCAAGCCAATAACTTTGAACAGCTTGGTTATCAGGCGGAGTCAGCCACCTGGCGCGGTTTCTACCTGACTGGCGCGAAAGAGCTGCGCGAAGGGGTACATAAGTTCAGCCACGGCACCACCGGTTCCCCGGATACCATTCGCGGGATGTCGGTCGAAATGCTGTTCGACTTTATGGCTGTTCGCCTCGATAGCGAAAAAGCCGCCGGGAAGAACATCAGCCTGAACTTCAATATGAGTAACGGCGATAACCTCAACCTGACCCTGAACGATAGCGTGCTTAACTACCGTAAAACGCTGCAACCGCAAGCCAATGCGTCCTTCTACATTAGCCGTGAAGATCTGCACGCCGTGCTGACCGGACAGGCGAAAATGGCGGATCTGGTAAAAGCGAAGAAAGCCAAAATTATTGGCAATAGTGCGAAACTGGAAGAAATTATTGCTTGTCTGGATAATTTCGATTTGTGGGTGAATATTGTAACCCCGAATTAATTCCACTCATTTTCGGGGGCATTCAAGCCCCCGAAAGTATTTATATTAAAAATACATACAGAAAATTAATACACAATATATATAAGTTATGAATGCGGTGGCTGAATAAAGCTATTTTTATTCATCAAGAAAATAGCCATACTGACGCCTTCAATGGATATTGATATTCACTACAGATATTGTTCGCAGCAGACAGGATGTATTTATTATGCCAACAGTTCTCTCTCGCATGGTGATGCAATTCAAAAAAACAGCCTGGATAATTCCCGTCATCATGGTTTCGGGATGCTCATTATCTCCGGCGATCCCGGTGATTGGCGCTTATTATCCCAGCTGGTTTTTCTGCGCTATTGCCAGCCTTATTGTGACACTCATCACGAGGCGAATTATTCAGAGGGCAAATATCAATCTGGCATTTGTCGGAATTATTTATACCGCCCTTTTTGCTCTCTACGCCATGCTGTTCTGGCTGGCATTTTTCTAATCTATTTGAGATGCGCTCATGGAAAGTACGCCGAAAAAAGCTCCTCGCAGTAAGATCCCTGCCCTGCTGGTCGTTGCGCTGGCGCTTGTTGCCCTCGTTTTCGTTATCTGGCGCGTAGACAGTGCGCCATCAACCAACGACGCTTATGCTTCTGCCGATACCATCGATGTAGTGCCGGAAGTCAGCGGTCGTATTGTGGAACTGGCAGTCACAGACAACCAGGCAGTCAAACAGGGCGATTTGCTGTTCCGCATCGACCCTCGCCCATACGAAGCGAATCTGGCGAAAGCCGAAGCCTCCCTCGCGGCGCTGGATAAGCAAATTATGCTCACCCAGCGTAGCGTTGACGCGCAACAGTTTGGTGCCGACTCGGTTAATGCCACGGTAGAAAAAGCCCGTGCCGCCGCGAAACAGGCCACAGATACATTACGCCGCACCGAGCCATTACTGAAAGAAGGTTTTGTCTCAGCGGAAGACGTTGACCGTGCAAGAACGGCGCAGCGCGCCGCAGAAGCGGATCTTAATGCCGTATTGTTGCAGGCGCAGTCAGCCGCCAGCGGCGTCAGCGGCGTCGATGCGCTGGTCGCCCAACGTGCGGCGGTGGAAGCGGATATCGCGCTAACCAAACTGCATCTGGAAATGGCAACCGTCCGCGCGCCGTTTGATGGTCGGGTCATTTCCCTCAAAACCTCGGTTGGGCAATTTGCTTCTGCCATGCGCCCTATTTTCACGCTAATCGACACTCGTCACTGGTACGTTATCGCCAACTTCCGCGAAACCGATCTGAAAAATATTCATGCCGGTACGCCTGCGACGATTCGCCTGATGAGCGACAGCGGCAAAACCTTCGAGGGTAAAGTGGATTCCATTGGCTACGGCGTGCTGCCGGATGACGGCGGTCTGGTGCTGGGCGGCCTGCCGAAAGTGTCTCGCTCTATTAACTGGGTTCGCGTTGCCCAGCGTTTTCGTCGATAAACCTGACCCGGAAATGTTCCGTATTGGCGCGTCGGCAGTCGCTAATCTTGAGCCGCAATAATGAGCGCGCTCAACTCCCTGCCATTACCGGTGGTCAGGCTGCTGGCGTTCTTTCATGAAGAGTTAAGCGAGCGGCGACCTGGTCGTGTGCCGCAGACCGTGCAGCTCTGGGTAGGCTGCCTGCTGGTGATTCTGATCTCAATGACCTTCGAGATCCCCTTCGTGGCGTTATCACTAGCGGTGCTGTTTTACGGTATTCAGTCGAACGCGTTTTACACCAAATTTGTGGCGATCTTGTTTGTGGTTGCCACGGTGCTGGAGATCGGCAGCCTGTTTTTGATCTACAAATGGTCATACGGCGAACCGTTGATCAGATTGATCATCGCGGGTCCTGTCCTGATGGGCTGCATGTTTTTGATGCGCACCCATCGGCTGGGACTGGTCTTTTTCGCCGTCGCCATTGTCGCCATTTACGGGCAAACCTTCCCCGCCATGCTCGACTATCCGGAAGTGGTCGTGCGCTTAACGCTGTGGTGTATCGTTGTCGGCCTCTATCCAACCTTGCTGATGACGTTAATCGGCGTGCTGTGGTTTCCCAGCCGCGCTATTACGCAGATGCATCAGGCGCTTAATGATCGGCTTGATGACGCGGTACGTCACCTGACAGAAAGCCTTGCGCCGCTACCCGAAACGCGGATTGAAAGAGAGGCGCTGGCGCTGCAAAAACTGAATGTCTTTTGCCTCGCGGACGACGCCGACTGGCGAATCCATAATGCATGGTGGCAAAGCTGCGTGGCAACGGTAACCTACATTTACTCGACGCTGAATCGCTACGATCCCACCTCTTTTGCTGATTCGCAGGCGATCATTGAATTTCGGCAAAAATTAGCCATTGAAATCAACAAGCTGCAACATGCCATTGCCAAAGGGCAGTGCTGGCAAAGCGACTGGCGGCTTAGTGAAGATGAAGCGATGGCGGCACGGGAATGTAACCTGGAGAATATTTGCCAGACACTGTTACAGCTTGGTCAGATGGACCCGCACACGCCGCCAACGCCCACCGCCAAACCGCCGTCAATGGTCGCCGATGCCTTTACTAATCCGGACTATATGCGTTACGCGGTAAAAACGCTGCTGGCCTGTTTGATCTGTTACACCTTCTACAGCGGCGTGGACTGGGAAGGCATTCACACCTGTATGCTGACCTGCGTGATCGTCGCTAACCCCAATATCGGTTCTTCGTACCAGAAGATGGCGCTACGTTTTGGCGGAGCTTTTTGTGGTGCAATTCTGGCGTTGCTGTTTACGCTACTGGTCATGCCATGGCTGGACAACATTGTCGAATTGCTGCTCGTACTGGCACCGATTTTCCTGGTGGGCGCGTGGTTCGCCACCAGCTCTGAGCGTTCTTCTTATATCGGCACGCAGATGGTGGTGACCTTTGCTCTCGCCACGCTCGAAAACGTCTTTGGTCCGGTTTACGACCTGGTGGAAATACGCGATCGTGCCATCGGCATTCTTATCGGTACGGCGGTATCGGCGGTGATTTACACCTTTGTCTGGCCTGAAAGCGAAGCGCGTGCACTGCCGCAAAAACTGGCTGGCGCGCTGGGTATGTTAAGCAAACTGATGCGTATCCCGCGCCAGCAGGAAGTCACGGCTCTGCGCACTTATCTGCAAATTCGTATAGGTCTACATGCGGCGTTTAATGCCTGTGAAGAAATGTGCCAACGCGTGGCGCTTGAACGTCAACTGGACGGCGATGAACGCGCCTTACTGATTGAACGCTCGCAAACAGTTATTCGTCAGGGACGCGACATTCTTCACGCCTGGGATGCCACCTGGAACTCGGCTCAGGCGCTGGATCACGCGCTCCAGCCGGACAGAGCCAGCCACTTTGCCGACGCACTGGAGAAATACGCTGCCGGTCTGGCAACCGCGCTCAACCGTTCTCCTCAAATAACGCTTGAAGAGATACCCGCCTCGCAGGCCATCCTGCCCACCTTATTAAAACAGGAGCAACACGTCTGTCAGCTCATCGCCCGCTTGCCAGACTGGACAGCTCCGGCATTAACGCCCGCCACGGAACAGGCACAAGGAGCCACTCAATGATCAATCGTCAACTTTCACGCTTGTTGTTGTGCAGCATTCTCGGCAGCACGACGCTGATTTCCGGCTGTGCGTTAGTGCGTAAGGATTCAGCCCCTCATCAACAGCTTAAACCAGAGCAGATCAAACTTGCCGATGATATTCATCTTGCCAGTTCCGGCTGGCCGCAAGCGCAGTGGTGGAGACAGTTTAATGATCCACAACTGGATGCGCTGATCCAACGGACGTTAAGCGGTTCTCACACCCTCGCCGAAGCGAAATTGCGGGAAGAAAAAGCGCGGTCGCAGGCAGATTTGTTAGATGCTGGTTCACAATTGCAGGTGGCGGCGTTAGGGATGCTCAACCGCCAGCGCGTCTCTGCCAACGGCTTTTTAAGCCCTTATGCGATGGATGCGCCCGCACTGGGAATGGATGGTCCGTACTACACCGAAGCCACCGTAGGTTTATTTGCTGGACTGGATCTCGATTTATGGGGCGTACATCGCTCAGCGGTTGCCGCCGCCATTGGCGCGCATAACGCCGCGCTGGCAGAAACTGCGGCAGTGGAACTGTCGCTCACTACAGGCGTAGCGCAGCTTTATTACAGTATGCAGGCCAGCTACCAGATGCTCGATCTGTTAGAGCAAACCCGCAGCGTGATTGATTACACGGTGAAAGCGCATCAGAGCAAAGTGGCGCACGGCCTGGAAGCGCAAGTACCGTTCCACGGCGCGCGGGCGCAGATTCTGGCGGTCGATAAACAAATTGCTGCCGTCAAAGGGCAAATCACTGAAACACGAGAATCTCTGCGCGCATTGACTGGCGCGGGCGCCAGCGATATGCCGGAGATCAAACCAGTGGCGTTACCACAGGTACAGACCGGCATTCCGGCGACACTCTCTTATGAGTTGCTCGCCAGACGTCCGGATCTGCAAGCCATGCGCTGGTATGTTCAGGCGTCATTAAATCAGGTGGATTCCGCGCGGGCGCTGTTCTACCCAAGCTTTGATATCAAAGCGTTTTTCGGCCTGGATTCCATCCACCTGGATACCTTATTCAAAAAAAGCAGTCGCCAGTTCAACTTCATTCCAGGCCTGAAATTGCCGCTGTTTGACGGTGGACGGTTGAATGCCAATCTCGAAGGCACTCGTGCCGCCAGCAACATGATGATTGAACGTTACAACCAGTCCGTGCTGAACGCAGTGCGCGACGTTGCAGTCAATGGCACGCGTCTGCAAACGCTGAATGACGAGCGGAAGATGCAGGCAGAACGCGTAGAAGCGACCCGCTTCACCCAGCGCGCCGCCGACGCCGCCTACAAGCGCGGTTTAACCAGCCGCTTACAGGCAACCGAAGCCGAATTGCCGGTGCTTGCCGAAGAGATGTCATTACTGATGCTGGATAGCCGCCGCGTGATCCAAAGCATTCAGTTGATGAAATCGCTGGGCGGCGGGTATCAGGCGGCTCCCGGCATCGAGAAAAAATAAAATGTCTGCCGCGTGATGGCTGTCACGCGGTATTTCGTTTCGTCACGTCAAAACTGACGACAGCCTGTTTTTCGTCAGAGTTTTGAATAAATAGTGCCCGTAATATCAAGGAATGTCCCCAAATAAAATGTGGCATAAAAGATGCATACTGTAGTCGAGAGCGCGTATGCGTGATTTGATTAACTGGAGCGAGACCGATGAAAAAAGTCGTCACGGTTTGCCCATATTGCGCATCAGGTTGCAAAATCAACCTGGTCGTCGATAACGGCAAAATCGTCCGGGCGGAGGCAGCGCAGGGGAAAACCAACCAGGGTACTCTGTGTCTGAAGGGTTATTATGGCTGGGATTTCATTAACGATACCCAGATCCTGACCCCGCGCCTGAAAACCCCCATGATCCGTCGCCAGCGTGGCGGCAAACTCGAACCTGTTTCCTGGGATGAGGCACTGAATTACGTTGCCGAGCGCCTGAGCGCCATCAAAGAGAAGTACGGTCCGGATGCCATCCAGACGACCGGCTCCTCGCGTGGTACGGGTAACGAAACCAACTATGTAATGCAAAAATTTGCGCGCGCCGTTATTGGTACTAATAACGTTGACTGCTGCGCTCGCGTCTGACACGGCCCATCGGTTGCAGGTCTGCACCAATCGGTCGGTAACGGCGCAATGAGCAATGCCATTAACGAAATTGATAATACCGATTTAGTGTTCGTTTTCGGGTACAACCCGGCAGATTCCCACCCAATCGTGGCGAATCACGTAATTAACGCTAAACGTAACGGGGCGAAAATTATCGTCTGCGATCCGCGCAAAATTGAAACCGCGCGCATTGCGGACATGCACATCGCCCTGAAAAACGGCTCGAACATCGCGCTGTTGAATGCGATGGGCCATGTCATTATTGAAGAAAATCTGTACGACAAAGCGTTCGTCGCTTCTCGCACAGAAGGCTTTGAAGAGTATCGTAAAATCGTTGAAGGCTACACGCCGGAGTCGGTTGAAGATATCACCGGCGTCAGCGCCAGTGAGATTCGTCAGGCGGCGCGGATGTATGCCCAGGCCGAAAGCGCATCCATTCTGTGGGGCATGGGTGTTACCCAGTTCTATCAGGGCGTGGAAACCGTGCGTTCTCTGACCAGCCTCGCGATGCTGACCGGTAACCTCGGTAAGCCACATGCGGGCGTTAACCCGGTTCGTGGTCAGAACAACGTGCAGGGTGCCTGCGATATGGGCGCGCTGCCGGATACGTATCCGGGCTACCAGTATGTTAAGTTCCCGGAAAACCGCGAGAAATTCGCCAAAGCCTGGGGCGTAGAAAGCCTGCCGGCCCATACCGGTTATCGCATCAGCGAACTGCCGCACCGTGCGGCGCATGGCGAAGTCCGTGCGGCGTACATTATGGGCGAAGATCCGCTGCAAACTGATGCGGAACTGTCGGCAGTACGTAAAGCCTTTGAAGATCTGGAACTGGTCATCGTTCAGGACATCTTTATGACCAAAACCGCGTCGGCGGCGGATGTTATTTTACCGTCAACCTCGTGGGGCGAGCATGAAGGCGTGTTTACTGCGGCTGACCGTGGCTTCCAGCGTTTCTTCAAAGCAGTTGAACCGAAATGGGATCTGAAAACGGACTGGCAAATCATCAGTGAAATCGCCACCCGTATGGGTTATCCGATGCACTACAACAACACCCAGGAGATCTGGGATGAGTTGCGTCATCTGTGCCCGGATTTCTACGGTGCGACTTACGAGAAAATGGGCGAACTGGGCTTCATTCAGTGGCCTTGCCGCGATACTTCAGATGCCGATCAGGGGACTTCTTATCTGTTTAAAGAGAAGTTTGATACCCCGAACGGTCTGGCGCAGTTCTTCACCTGCGACTGGGTAGCGCCAATCGACAAACTCACCGACGAGTACCCGATGGTACTGTCAACGGTGCGTGAAGTTGGTCACTACTCTTGTCGTTCGATGACTGGTAACTGTGCGGCGCTGGCGGCGCTGGCTGATGAACCTGGCTACGCGCAAATCAATACCGAAGACGCCAAACGTCTGGGTATTGAAGATGAGGCATTGGTTTGGGTGCACTCGCGTAAAGGCAAAATTATCACCCGTGCGCAGGTCAGCGATCGTCCGAACAAAGGGGCGATTTACATGACTTACCAGTGGTGGATTGGTGCCTGTAACGAGCTGGTTACCGAGAACTTAAGCCCGATTACGAAAACGCCGGAGTACAAATACTGCGCCGTACGCGTCGAGCCGATCGCCGATCAGCGCGCCGCCGAGCAGTACGTGATTGACGAGTACAACAAGTTGAAAACTCGCCTGCGCGAAGCGGCACTGGCGTAAATCAGTCCCTCTTACAGCCTCCTTTCGGAGGCTGTTTTTTTATCCATTCGAACTCTTTATACTGGTTACTCCCTACCCAATCGTATTATCAAAATGAAAAAAATTATCGCATTGATGTTGTTTTTGACATTCTTTGCCCACGCAAACGACTCCGAACCCGGCAGCCAGTATGTAAAGGCAGCAGAGGCCGGAGACCGACGCGCACAATATTTTCTTGCCGACAGCTGGTTTAGCTCCGGCGATTTGAGCAAAGCCGAATATTGGGCACAGAAAGCCGCTGACAGCGGTGATGCCGATGCCTGCGCGCTGTTAGCGCAGATCAAAATCACCAATCCGGTCAGTCTGGACTATCCACAAGCAAAAGTGCTCGCCGAGAAAGCAGCGCAGGCGGGCAGTAAAGAAGGTGAAGTGACGCTGGCTCATATTCTGGTTAATAGCCAGGCGGGTAAACCAGATTATCCGAAGGCGATTTCGCTGTTAGAAAACGCCTCGGAAGATCTGGAGAATGATACCGCCGTTGATGCCCAGATGCTGCTTGGCTTGATTTACGCCAACGGCGTGGGCATTACGGCTGACGATGACAAAGCAACCTGGTATTTCAAACGCAGCTCCGCGATTTCCCGTACCGGTTATTCCGAGTACTGGGCGGGGATGATGTTCTTAAACGGTGAAGAGGGTTTTATCGAGAAGAATAAACAAAAGGCGCTGCATTGGTTGAACCTGAGCTGTATGGAAGGGTTTGATACCGGGTGTGAAGAGTTTGAAAAATTAACCAACGGTTAAGATAGGCCTGATAAGACGCGTTAAGCGTCGCATCAGGCGTTGATGTCGGATGCGGCGTAAACGCCTTATCCGACCTACAAAAATCACGCTAAATCAGGCTATTGCACTGTCTGGCGTAGGCCTGATAAGACGCGGCAAGCGTCGCATCAGGCATTGATGTCGGATGCGGAGTAAACGCCTTATCCGACCTATAAAATCACGCTAAATCAGGCTATTGCGCTCTCTGGCGTAGGCCTGATAAGACGCGACAGCGTCGCATCAGGCATCCATACATTGCCGGGTGGATATACCCCCCGGCAATCTTCAATTACTGATCCGCAGTCTTATCAAATTTGCCCAGCATTTCACGTTCGTAGGCCATCGCCTTTTTGCGGTCAAATTTGTGTTCCCACTTGGCAATCACCAGCACCGCCAGCGCGTTACCCACCACGTTCAGCGCGGTACGCGCCATGTCGAGGATACGGTCAACACCGGCAATAAACGCCAGACCTTCCAGAGGAATACCGACGCTACCCAGCGTTGCCAGCAGCACCACAAACGACACACCCGGCACGCCAGCAATCCCTTTCGAGGTCACCATCAGCGTCAGCACCAGAATGATTTCCTGCCAGATGGACAAATCAATGCCATACAACTGCGCGATGAAGATAGCGGCAATACTTTGATACAGCGTCGAACCATCAAGGTTAAAAGAGTAACCGGTCGGCACCACGAAGCTGGTGATTGACGCTGGTGCACCGTAGGCTTCCATCTTCTCAATAATTCGCGGCAGTACGCTTTCAGAGCTGGCAGTGGAGTACGCCAGAATCAGCTCATCTTTCAGAATACGAATCAGGATCCAGACGCTTAACCCGCACAGGCGCGCCACAATTCCCAGCACCACCAGCGCGAAGAACAGAATAGCGAAATGCACCAGCAGCACCAGCTTCGCCAGTGGCCACAGAGAAGAGAAACCAAAGTTAGCCACCGTCACCGCAATCAGCGCAAACACACCCACCGGTGCATAACGCATCACCATGTGAGTCACTTTAAACATGGTTTCAGAGATGGAGCGGAACACGGTCACCAGCGGTTCACGATGCGTCGCGGGCAGGGAAGAAAGCCCCAGACCAAACAGCACCGAGAAGAAGATGATCGGCAGCATTTCGCCTTTCGCCATCGACGCCACAATGTTCGTCGGCACCAGCGACAAAATCGTGCCCATAATGCTGTGGGAACTGCTTTGTACCGCTTCCGTAGTGCTCTGATATTTCGAGATATCGACGGTCGTCAGCTGCGACATATCCACCCCGGCACCGGGCTGGAAGACGTTTGCCAGAGTGATCCCCAGAATGATGGCGACGGTGGTGATCACTTCAAAGTAGATAATGGTTTTCGCGCCAATACGCCCAAGCTGTTTGGCATCACCAACACCCGCGATACCTACCACCAGCGTGGAGATCACAATCGGCACAACAATCATTTTGATCAGGTGGATGAAGATATCACCCGCCGGAGAGAGCAAATTGACGACCAGCCATTCGCGACTGTCGCTATGGTAGTGCAGGTAGCTTCCCAGGAGAATGCCCAGCACCATAGCAAACAGAATCTGCCAGGCCAGGCTGAATTTTATATTTTTCATATGAATGACTTCCTCAATGGAGCACCGTTCCCCGTTCAGAAACGCGAGAACGTGACATACTGCCAGGGCATGAATTGTGTTGCGTTGGTTTGTAGATTTTTTTAACGCTTATGATCAGTATCATTTGCGCGGTATGTTGCGCAACCCTTTAACAACAGAGCTTTTCGCTGCATTAATGCATAATAACGCGAGTTTATGACAGGTTATATGAATAACCATTTGTTATGGAAAGATTTTTATTTGTTTAATCTGCAATAATCGTTAATGGTGATTATTTTTTACATGTATTCATTCGATTATTTTTTACGCAGCTCAATAACATAATCTGCAACGCCGAATGATTAATCCGATCGCCGTTGAAGGAGTTTTGCCATATTAATCGACTCAACCAACTGTGTCCGGTTGACCCTGGGTGAATTGAGATCCATCACTTTTTGCCATAGTTCGATGGCCTGCGCGTAATTCGCCTGCATAAAAGCATCGGAAGCCAGCAGCATCAGGGCGGTAATTTCGTTTTCGTCCAGCGCGAGGGCTTTGTCGATCATTGCGCGAGTCTGGGCGGTCATATGCTGGCTGGCCTGGTAATAAAGCACCGTCGCCAGCGCCGCATACAGTTCAGCGTTCTCACCACGTAGTTGCAACGCCTGACGGTATGCCAGCAGCGAATTACTGTAATCGTTTTGCCACAGGTAATACTCGCCCAGCAACGCCCACTGTTCGCTGTTTTGTGGATTAGCACGAATTTTATCCTGCAATGCCTGAAGCTGCGCTTCCGGGGTTTGCTGGCTGGCAAACTGATGTAGCGGATCGCGCTGACGCTGATATTCACCGAGTACAGCCTGCCATCGCGGACTTAACAAATAACTGCTGAAACAGATAAATAACATAAAAATCGTGAGAGTTGTCAGTGTTTTCACCGGTATTTGGTGCTGTTTCATCGCTTCGCCCTCACTAGCCAGAGGAGCAGTGCCATCAGTAGTAACAACACCACTGGCAGCGCCCACAACACCAGCGTCTGACCGGTCAGCGGTGGGTTATAGCGAACAAAATTACCGTAGCGTTCGGTCATCCAGCCAATGATTTCGACTTCGTTCTTCCCCTCCGCCACCATGCTGTAAACCTGATGGCGCATACTGACTGCCACCGGCGCGTTGGATTCCAGTAAGTTCTGATTTTGGCACTGCGGACAACGTAACTGGCTGGCAATATTTAACGCCTGTTGCTGTTGTTGCGGATTGGCGAATTGCCAGGTGTCTACAACCTGAGCGCGCGCAAAACAGGTAAATAACAGCAGTAACGTGAGAAGTCCTTTATTCATCGCGCTTCCTCCCCCGCCATCCGCTTAACAATGCGCCCGCAATCATCAACAATCCTCCCCCCCAGATCCAGCGCACACCGCTTTGTACATACAAACGAAAAGCGTAACGATCCGCTCCGGTTTTTTCACCCATGACCGCATACCAGTCATGGATACCGTTCCAGCGAATTGACGGCTCCATCATTTGCTGACGACGTGCTTCGTAAAAACGCCGCTCCGGTGTCAGTTCACCAATGCGTTGCTGATGGTCAAATAACGCCACTATCGCTTTTTCGCTGGTGTAATTACCTTTGGCTTGTAGATCGAGGCGCTCAAAACGGAAGGTGTATCCTGCCAGCGTCACCTGCTGACCCGGCTGTAAATTCAGGCTGATCTCCTGACGGCTGACGCTGGAGACCACGATCCCGGCGGCAAATAACAGCACGCCCGCATGAGCTACCAGCGCCGGAAGCTGCGCGCGTTTGCCAGAGACAAACGTCGCCAGCACAATCACCACCAGCATCAACAGACCAAACGGTAACGTCGCGCGGTGAAAATACGGCGCGCCAACGGAGAGGCGTCCCCAGCCCAGCAGGCCGTAAATCATCGGATAAAGCGTTCCCACCAGCACGATCAGTAGCACTGCGCAAAACAGCAACAGCGTAGCGAGGATTAACATTTCCCACGATAACACCGAAAAACGCACCGCCGGGCCACCGTCCCGCGCTCGCCAGCCATACAGAGCCAAAGACGCAAGGCTAATCAGTGCAAACAGGCTGAACAACGGCACGGCGCGGACGTTATCCAGCGCGAACGCATGAACCGAAACCAGAATGCCAGAACGGACAATTAAGGTGCCCAGCAAGGACAGCATCAGAGTAACTATCGCCAGTAACAGCGACCAGTGGCAGAAAATCCCCCGCTGGCGTGTCAGGGACAAACTGTGCAGCAGCGCAGTGGCAGAAAGCCAGGGTAATAAAGAGGCGTTTTCCACCGGATCCCAGAACCACCAGCCGCCCCAGCCCAGTTCGCAGTAGGCCCACCAGGAACCGAGGATGATCCCCGCTGTTAATGCACTCCAGCCAGGTAACGCCCAGCGCCAGCAAATTCGGGCGCTGGCCGCATCAAACTCGCCGCGCAGTAAACTCGCCAGCGCCACGCTCGCCGCCACCATCAAACCGCCATAGCCGAGATAAAGCAGCGGCGGATGGAAGATAAGACCGGGATGTTGCAGCATCGGATTGAGATCGCGGCCTTCGATTGCTGGTGGAAATATCCGCACGAAGGGATCGGACCACAGCACCACAAACAGTAGCAGCGCGGCGAGCATGAGAGATAAAACGGCTAGCGTCAGCGGAAATAGCGGATCGGTTTGCTGCCGATAATGCCAGGCAAACAGCGCACTCCAGGCGGAAAGCAGCAGCACCCAAAGCAGCAGCGAACCTTCATGACCGCCCCACACCGCCGCCAGTTTGAGTTCCCACGACAGCAGGCTATAGCTATGTTGGGCGACATAAATGACCGAGAAATCGCTGATGAGAAAACAATACGTCAGTACGCCAAAGGCGAGCAGCAGGAGCGCGAACTGCGCCAGAATGCCGATGCAAGTGAGCCGCATCATCGCAGGCCAGCGCAACCGCACACCCGCGAAGGTTGTCAACGGGGTCAACACATTGACCCCAAGACTTAACAACAACGCCAGAAAACCGACTTCAGGAAGGAATACGTCCAGAAACCACCTCTTTTCTGGCTTACGCCACCGTCAACTGTCCGGCGTAGAGAATGAAAAAGCGCAGCATCAACACGCCGACCAGACTGGCCCCACACGCCGCCAGCACGGCAGGAATGCCGGAACTGCGATTGACCCACGGTTTGAGCAACATTGGCACAATCAGCCCCAGCCCGGCGACACCAAGCCAGAACCACCACGTCCAGAAACCGCCGCCCAACGCCGCCACCAGTGCACGCACTTTACCGTCATCGCCCAGCGCCAGGCCGACAAAAAACGCCACCAGCAGGAAGATTTCACCCCATACCACAGGGATTTCCATACGGTGAACAAAGTGCGCTTCCGTGGAATGCGGATTACTGCGCTGGCGTATCGCCATGGCGATCAGCGCCACCGCCGCACCGGACGAGATGCCGGAGAACAGGAACAGCACCGGCAGGATCGGGTTATTGAGGAACGGATACGATTTCAGCGCCGACAGCAGAAAGCCAGTATAAGCCCCCAGCAGCACCGCCAGCACCAGCATCAGCGTTTCCAGTCCGCGATGAACGGGCGTCAGCAGGTTCAGAACCTTTTGCACGATCCCCAGCTTCGGCAACCAGCGTTGTTGCAGGGCAAGCAAATCGTGTTCAAAGATTTTCGCCAGCCACAGCACCAGCACCACCATGTAGAGCTGAAACAGCATTACCCCCATCGACATCACCGAGGTAAAACTGTAGTGGAACATCAGCTTCCAGAAGGTCCACGGTCTCGTCAGGTGGAAGACGAGGATCAACAGACCGAGGATCACCGCGCCAGGCCCGACAATCAGCGTGGTACGCAGCAACGTACTGTCTGCGCCGCCCGCCTGCGGGTAGAAGCGACGCAGCAACACCGCCAGCGTCACCAGCCCGGCAGAAATCCCCACCAAAAACAGATAGATGGCAATCGGCCAGTCCCACACCAGTGATTCAAAATGAAATGCGGAAGCCTGCGTCATTGACTCACCTCCCCGTATTTAAACGGTACGCGGTACAGCTTCGGTTTGGTTCCCAGCGCCAGCTTGTAGCGGTAAGAGGGCTTCTGGCGCAGCAGTTGCGAAATCTCACTGTTAGGATCGTCCAGATTGCCAAACGTCAGTGCTTTCGTCGGGCAAGCTTCAACGCACGCGGGCAGCTTACCGGCCTGTAAATTGGTCTTACGGCAGAAATCACATTTGTCCGCCGTCTTTGTGACCGGATGGATAAAGCGCACGCGGTACGGACAAGCGGCGATGCAGTACTGACAACCGACGCAGAGATCCGGATTAACATCGACAATCCCGCTGGCGGCATCGCGAAAAGACGCGCCGGTCGGGCAGACGTCAACGCACGGCGCATGGTCGCAGTGCTGGCAAGACTTACGGAAGAAGCGATATTTCACATCAGGAAATTCGCCCAGTGGCTCGCTACGAATAATCGTCAGGCGCGAGACACCTTCCGGCACCTTGTTTACTTCCCGACAAGCATCCATACAGGCGGTACAGCCGATGCATAACGACTCGTCATGCACCATGCCGTAACGCACGCCATTGATATTCAACGTTTTCGCCACCACGCGTCCTGCGGTGCCGCTGACGGCTGCCAGCACGCCGACGCCGGTGAGAAACTGGCGACGAGACCAGGTCATGGCTGCTCCTTAAGCAACGGAACAGACGCCGGGTTAAAGTTCGGATTGGTGCGCTGATCGCTGTGGCAATCGACGCAAATCTTAATCCGTCCTTTGTCACTTAACGTCTGCATCGTATCTTGCTGTGGATGCAGGGAATGGCAGCTGGCGCACGCCACTTTAGTCACGTGGACATCGTGCGGCCAGAACGCTTTTTGCAACTGTTCCGGCAGATGGCAGGACATACAAACACTGTTCTGCTCACCAACGTTGTACATCGGCTCGTTAAAGCGCATCACATCTTTCACCCCTTCGCGGTGTTGCGGTGACGGCTGGCCGTGACAGTTGGTGCAGGTAACCGGCAATTTATTATTCGGGTTGATAACGGAAGCATGTTTGCCATGCATACCTTCGGTGTCTGGCTTATGACAGTCCAGACAGGCGGCATCCGGGTTACGCTGCTGGGTAACTTCGTAGCGATCACCAGATGCCTGCGCCGCAGGGGTAGCGGTAATTCCGTTCAGGCTCCACAACAGGCCCGACGCCAGCACCCCGGCAGTTAATAACGAACGTAATACGCTCATATTCACTCCATTGTGTTTTCCGCCCCTTGCGAGGCGGAACGGGGGTTATTGGCTTAACAGACCGTTTTTACGTGCCTGCTCTTCCCACTGTGGGATCACCGTTTTGATGAAGTCCTGCTTCTCGGCCTTGATTTGTTCCATGTTCAGGCCAATGGCCTGCTGGGCTTTCTCTTTGGTCGAGATATCCGGGATCTGGATTTCATGGGTGATGCCTTTGGTCGCCAGCAAACGCGCCAGTTTGGTACGCGCATCCGCCGCTTTATCCATCGCCGTGCCAAGCATCCGCAGACCTTCTTCCGGCGCGTGCATATGAATGCCGTGGGAAGCGATCGCCAGATCCCAACGCCACTGAGCATGACGGATATCGTCCTGAATCGGCTTCATTTCGGCTTCCGTCGCGCCAGCATCCAGCGCCGCTTTCGCTTCGAAGTGGGCGTGAACCAGTTGATCTTCGACCTTGATTTTCAGGTCGTTAATCGACTGTTTACGCTCCGCGACCACTTTTTGCAGCGTGGCTTTGTCCTGGGTATGGCAGTTCGCACAAGTCTGGGCGAAGTTATCAAACGGATTGCCAATTTTATGGTCGGTGTAGAGTTTGCCTTCGGCGTTCTGCACTTTTGGCATATGGCAGTCGATACAGGTCACGTTATTTTTGCCGTGAATGCCCGCACTCCAGGTTTCATATTCCGGGTGCTGCGCTTTCAGCATTGGCGTTTTCGACAGGGAGTTAGTCCAGTCAGAGAAGGCAATTTTGTCGTAATACTGCTCCATGTTTTCGACTTTCATGCCGTCATCCCACGGGAATTTAACGGCTTTGTTTTTGCCGTCGAAGTAATACTCCACATGGCACTGACCGCAAACCATCGATTGCTGGTCGAAACGTCCGGCTTTCTCAAAAGGTTTACCAATGGCGTCCATCGCGCGAGCCGCATACGGACGGGAAAGGGTTAACTCCGGCTTGCCTTTGGCGAACTCTGGTGAGGCAGTGTTATGGCAATCGGCACAACCTAAATTGTTGACGATTTCCGGGCCGCCGCGCGCCCATTTACCGTGGAAGTAGCCATCTTCACCGTCTTTCTGGATCAGACGCGCCACATCCGGGCTTTTACAACTCCAGCATGCCATCGGTAGCGGACCATCTTCAGCGTTTTTCGGCGCACCGGTACGCAAAGTTTCACGTACATCGGTCACAGCAAAGGCATGTCCACGCGGCTTGTTGTAATCGCGTGAGAAGGGATACCCCGCCCACAGGATCACCAGACGTGGATCTTCCGCCAGTGCGTCAACACGCTCTGATTGTTCCGAGGTGGCTTTCCAGGAGAGATATTGATCGGGGTGCTGCGGGGCAAAGGTTTCATTCTTCGCTTCCACAGTTACAGGTTTCGCGGGAGCGGCCGTTTGTTCAGCGTGAACAGAAGTGAAAAAGAAAAAAGGAATCAATAAGCTGAAGATACGGCGTGCGTTTATTTTTATCCTTGTCATAGGGGCTTCATCCAAATTTTGCCATTGAGGAAATGGCAGTTTTTATTGTTTTTTCATAACAGTAACCGCACATACACTGTTATGACATTGCTCACCCCTATGTGTAACAAATAACCACACTCAGAATGTTGTCTTTAATCAATTGTAAGTGCATGTAAAATACCACTTTAGAGTTAGTCGGTATCTTCCTCTTTTTCAACAGCATGCATAACTGCATGTTCCTCAAAGAATTAATCAACTTTTGTTGGTGTCCTTCAAAAATTACCCTGCCGTTTATTTGCACAATTCTACTTTTGCGTGATCTGTCGCCCAAATACTAAACAAAACTGCCAATACCCCTACATTTAACGCTTATGCCACATATTATTAACATCCTACAAGGAGAACAAAAGCATGAGTCAAATTCACAAACACACCATTCCTGCCAACATCGCAGACCGTTGCCTGATAAACCCTCAGCAGTACGAGGCGATGTATCAACAATCTATTAACGCACCAGATACCTTCTGGGGCGAACAGGGAAAAATTCTCGACTGGATCAAACCCTACCAGAAGGTGAAAAACACCTCCTTTGCCCCGGGTAATGTGTCCATTAAATGGTACGAGGACGGCACGCTAAATCTGGCGGCCAACTGCCTCGACCGCCATCTGCAAGAAAACGGCGATCGCACTGCTATCATCTGGGAAGGCGATGACGCCAGCCAGAGCAAACATATCAGCTATAAAGAGCTGCACCGCGACGTCTGCCGCTTCGCCAATACCCTGCTTGAGCTGGGCATTAAAAAAGGTGATGTGGTGGCGATTTATATGCCGATGGTGCCGGAAGCCGCAGTCGCGATGTTGGCCTGCGCCCGCATTGGTGCGGTGCATTCGGTGATTTTCGGCGGCTTCTCGCCGGAAGCCGTTGCCGGACGTATTATCGATTCCAACTCACGATTGGTGATCACTTCCGACGAAGGTGTACGCGCTGGACGCAGCATTCCGCTGAAGAAAAACGTCGATGACGCGCTGAAAAATCCGAACGTCACCAGCATTGAACATGTGGTTGTACTGAAGCGTACTGGCGGGAAAATCGACTGGCAGGAAGGGCGCGACCTGTGGTGGCACGACCTGGTTGAGCAAGCGAGCGATCAGCACCAGCCGGAAGAAGTAAACGCCGAAGATCCGTTGTTTATTCTCTACACCTCCGGTTCTACCGGTAAGCCGAAAGGCGTGCTGCACACTACCGGCGGTTATCTGGTATACGCGGCGCTGACCTTTAAATATGTCTTTGATTATCATCCGGGCGATATCTACTGGTGCACCGCCGATGTGGGCTGGGTTACCGGACACAGTTACTTGCTGTATGGTCCGCTGGCCTGCGGGGCAACCACGCTGATGTTTGAAGGCGTACCGAACTGGCCGACGCCTGCCCGTATGGCACAGGTGGTGGATAAGCATCAGGTCAATATTCTCTATACCGCACCCACGGCGATTCGCGCACTGATGGCGGAAGGCGATAAAGCGATTGAAGGCACCGATCGTTCGTCGCTACGCATTCTTGGTTCTGTGGGCGAGCCAATTAACCCAGAAGCGTGGGAGTGGTACTGGAAGAAGATCGGCAACGAGAAATGTCCGGTGGTCGATACCTGGTGGCAGACCGAAACCGGCGGTTTCATGATTACCCCCCTACCTGGCGCTACCGAGCTGAAAGCCGGTTCGGCAACACGTCCGTTCTTCGGCGTGCAACCGGCGCTGGTCGATAACGAAGGTAACCCGCTGGAAGGCGCTACCGAAGGCAGCCTGGTGATCACCGACTCCTGGCCGGGTCAGGCGCGCACGCTGTTTGGCGATCACGAGCGTTTTGAACAGACCTACTTTTCCACCTTCAAAAATATGTATTTCAGTGGCGATGGCGCGCGTCGTGACGAAGATGGCTATTACTGGATCACCGGGCGCGTGGACGACGTGTTGAACGTCTCCGGTCACCGTCTGGGGACAGCGGAGATTGAGTCGGCGCTGGTGGCGCATCCGAAGATAGCCGAAGCCGCTGTCGTCGGTATTCCGCACAATATTAAAGGTCAGGCGATCTACGCCTACGTCACGCTTAATCACGGGGAGGAACCGTCACCAGAACTGTACGCAGAAGTCCGCAACTGGGTGCGTAAAGAGATTGGCCCGCTGGCAACGCCAGACGTGCTGCACTGGACCGACTCCCTGCCTAAAACCCGCTCCGGCAAAATTATGCGCCGTATTCTGCGCAAAATTGCGGCGGGCGATACCAGCAACCTGGGCGATACCTCGACGCTTGCCGATCCTGGCGTAGTCGAGAAGCTGCTTGAAGAGAAGCAGGCTATCGCAATGCCGTCGTAACCCACAATTGCCGGATGCGAGTCGGTAACGGTTTGTAGGCCTGATAAGACGCGACAGCGTCGCATCAGGCATTGATTGCCGGATGCGGCGTATAACGCCTTATCCGGCGTACATTCGGCAAGGGTTACCCGAGCGTTAACCTTCTCCCATAAGGGAGCGGGAATTAAAACAATCCCTACATTACCTCTGGAGAATCTGTGATGAATGGCACTATTTATCAGCGGATAGAAGACAATGCGCATTTCAGGGAGTTAGTCGAAAAACGGCAACGGTTTGCCACCATCCTGTCGATTATTATGCTGGCAGTTTATATCGGCTTTATTTTACTGATCGCCTTCGCGCCCGGCTGGCTGGGCACCCCGCTGAACCCGAACACCAGCGTCACACGCGGTATTCCGATTGGTGTTGGAGTGATTGTGATCTCCTTTGTTCTCACCGGTATCTACATCTGGCGGGCGAACGGCGAATTCGACCGTCTTAATAATGAAGTCCTGCATGAGGTACAAGCATCATGAAAAGAGTTCTGACGGCGCTTGCCGCCACACTCCCTTTCGCAGCTAACGCGGCGGATGCTATTAGCGGGGCCGTAGAGCGCCAGCCGACGAACTGGCAGGCGATTATTATGTTCCTGATTTTCGTCGTGTTTACGCTCGGTATTACCTACTGGGCGTCAAAACGTGTACGTTCTCGTAATGACTACTACACCGCAGGCGGCAATATCACCGGTTTCCAGAACGGGCTGGCGATTGCGGGTGACTATATGTCTGCCGCCTCATTTTTGGGCATCTCCGCGCTGGTGTTTACCTCCGGCTATGACGGCTTAATTTACTCGCTGGGCTTCCTGGTGGGCTGGCCAATTATTCTGTTCCTGATTGCCGAACGTCTGCGTAACCTCGGTCGCTATACCTTTGCGGATGTGGCCTCGTACCGTCTGAAACAAGGGCCGATTCGTATTCTTTCGGCCTGTGGTTCTCTGGTGGTCGTGGCGCTTTACCTTATCGCCCAGATGGTAGGCGCAGGTAAACTGATCGAACTGTTGTTTGGCCTTAACTATCACATTGCGGTGGTTCTGGTCGGCGTACTGATGATGATGTACGTCCTGTTCGGCGGAATGCTGGCGACCACCTGGGTACAGATTATCAAAGCCGTACTGTTGCTGTTCGGTGCCAGCTTTATGGCCTTTATGGTGATGAAACATGTTGGCTTTAGCTTCAACAATCTGTTCAGCGAAGCGATGGCGGTGCACCCGAAAGGTGTCGACATCATGAAGCCGGGCGGGCTGGTGAAAGATCCAATATCTGCGCTGTCGCTGGGGCTGGGGCTGATGTTTGGTACGGCTGGCTTACCGCATATTCTGATGCGCTTCTTTACGGTCAGCGATGCCCGTGAAGCGCGTAAGAGCGTGTTCTACGCCACCGGATTTATGGGCTACTTCTATATCCTGACCTTTATTATCGGTTTTGGCGCGATCATGCTGGTCGGTGCGAATCCGGCCTATAAAGACGCGGCAGGGGCGCTGATTGGCGGTAACAACATGGCGGCGGTTCACCTGGCCAATGCGGTAGGCGGTAACCTGTTCCTCGGCTTTATTTCAGCGGTTGCTTTCGCCACCATCCTCGCGGTGGTTGCCGGTCTGACGCTGGCAGGTGCATCGGCGGTTTCGCATGACCTTTACGCCAACGTCTTCAAAAAAGGCGCGACCGAACGTGAAGAGCTGCGGGTATCGAAAATCACCGTCCTGATTTTGGGCGTGATTGCCATTATCCTCGGTGTCCTGTTTGAAAATCAGAACATCGCCTTCATGGTGGGTCTGGCGTTTGCCATCGCGGCGAGCTGTAACTTCCCAATCATTCTGCTTTCTATGTACTGGTCGAAACTGACCACGCGTGGTGCGATGCTGGGGGGTTGGCTGGGGCTGATTACCGCTGTAGTGCTGATGATCCTCGGCCCGACTATTTGGGT
Source organism: Escherichia sp. MR (assembly GCF_005280595.1). Classification (NCBI taxonomy): domain Bacteria; kingdom Pseudomonadati; phylum Pseudomonadota; class Gammaproteobacteria; order Enterobacterales; family Enterobacteriaceae; genus Escherichia; species Escherichia sp. MR. Next base: position 104,213 of record NZ_SZVK01000010.1, read on the forward strand.
ACAGATCCTTGGTCACGAAAAAGCCATCTTCCCGTATGAATACCCGGCGCTGTTCTCGATCACCGTGGCATTCCTCGGCATCTGGTTCTTCTCGGCAACCGATAATTCAGCGGAAGGGGCGCGTGAGCGTGAACTGTTCCGTGCGCAGTTTATCCGTTCCCAGACAGGCTTTGGCGTTGAGCAAGGCCGCGCACATTAATCTCTACCCTTCCCCGGTCAGGCGACCGGGGAATTTCTTCAGAACATCATCCAGGCCACCAGCGGCGAAACCAGTACCATTAATACGCCAGAAAGTATCATGACCAGACTGGCAACCACGCCCTCTTGTTGACCCAATTCATACGATCGCGCGGTCCCGGCGCCATGAGACGCCGCGCCAAATCCGGCACCTTTCGCCATCCCTTCGCGAATCGAGAGACGTAAAAACAGCGCGTCGCCAATCGCCATGCCAAACACGCCGGTGACCACCACAAACAACGCCACCAGATCAGGCTGTCCGCCGAGCGACTGGCTCGCTGCCAGAGCAAATGGTGTAGTGACCGAACGCACCGCCAGGCTACGCTGGATCTCATCCGACAGGGTAAATAATCGTGCCAGCCACACCGAGCTGGTCACTGCCACCACCGTTGCCGTCAGTACGCCCGCCGTCAGCGACATCCAGTGACGTTTAATGATCGCCCGATTGTCATACACCGGCACCGCAAAGGCGATGGTTGCCGGGCCTAATAACCATAGTAGCCAGTGCGCTTCGCCAATATAGTTTTGCCAGGAAATATTGCCGAAAACCAGCAGCATAACCAGTAGTGCAGGCGTCAGCACCAGAGGCATCAACGGCAGTTTACGAAAGCGGCGATAAAGACGTTTATTGAGAAAGTAGATAACCAGGGTTATCGCCAGACAAAGCACACTTAACTGAAAATTAGTCACGGTTTAACCTGCGCATTTCATAGCGATAGACTTTTTCCACTACCCAGGCGGTCGTGCCCAATACCATCACCGTGCTCAACGCGATCACTGCAAAAATACGCCAACCATCCACCAGCAATAGTTGTGCATAGTTCACCACCGCCACCACGGCAGGAACAAAAAACAGCAGCATTTCAGCCAGTAACCAGCGCGCCCCGGCACGTACCCATTGCAGAGGAATAATGCGGCAAACAATCAGCGCCAGCATCAGGATCATCCCCACCAGGTTGGCAGGCAGCGGCAAATGCAGCCAGGAGACGAGATATTGCGCAAAAATAAATAAACCTGCATACAGCACAACCTGCACAAATACCTGAAGAGATTGCACAACGGCAGGGGTAATGCGGCGAAGCGCCACGGACATGAGGGGATATCCTGAAAATAAAACAGAACGTTAAGTATAGAGAGCCTCATGCCGCTACTGAAATGAATTAAAATCATTGCAGGTATAGTCAAAGGGAATAGTTATGGATATCAGAACGCTGCGTTATTTTGTCGAAGTCGTGCGCCAGCAAAGCTTCACCCGCGCAGCGGAGAAGTTGTTTGTGACCCAGCCCACCATCAGCAAGATGCTGAAGAATCTCGAAGATGAGCTGAACTGTATATTGTTGATCCGCGATGGTCGTCGGCTGCTTCTCACTGATACTGGTCGCGTCGTATTTGAGCGCGGGCTGGCTATATTGGCTGAGTTTCGGCAACTGGAAGCTGAGCTTAGCGATATCAATCAGCTTAAAACCGGCGTTTTACGGTTGGGGATCCCGCCGATGGTTGGGATGTTAATGGCCGGGCCGATTGGCTTGTTCCGCCAGCGTTACCCCGGCGTGGAACTGAAGATTTCGGAGTTTGGTGGTCTGACGGTACAACAAGCGGTAATGAACGGCGAACTGGATATGGCACTGACCGCCCTGCCAGTAGAAGAAAGTGGCCTGACAACGTTATCGCTGTTTAGTCATCCGCTTTGTGTTCTGGTGCCGCGTTCAGGTAAATGGCTTGAGCGTGATGCCGTCTCACCAGAGACACTGGCGGAACATCCTCTTCTTATCTATAACGAAGATTTTGCCTTAAGTAAGCAATTGATGGCGTTATTCGATGAACATGGCGTTAAGCCGAGGATTGCGGTTCGCAGCGGACAATGGGATTTTCTCGCCGCGATGGTTCAGTCCGGTGTCGGAATAGCCATTTTGCCGGAACCCATTTGCCAGCGATTAGATAAAAACACCTTAAAATGGCTGCCGCTGGAAAGCGAACTACGCTGGAAATTAGGAATGATTTGGCGTGAGGGCGTTTACCTTTCCCACTGTGCCCAGGCGTGGCTGACCTGTTGTGAAGGATACTGGTTAACGCCAGAGTAAGACGGGTTGGCGGGCAAGCCCGCCAACCCTGCAGATTATTGATTTTCCTCAATCAACAACGCTTCCAGCAAATCGAGATCGTGCAGTAATTTTTGCAGCGTTTCGTTGCTGATCTCCCGCGTGGCGCGCAGGTGGTAGAGTTCAGCGCGTTCAGAACGCAGCGCCGCCAGACGGAAGCGACGCTCCAGGTTCTCTTCCTGAACCGAACTTTCAACGTCATTACGTCCATCGGCGCGACGGCGCAGATTACCAATGACGCGAGAGCTGACTTCAGTGAGCAACTGGTTGTCGATATTCTCTTCGGTATCCGCCGCCAGACGCTCCTCCATTTTCTGGATCGCCACAATTGCCACTTCAGCGGTTGCCGCGCGCGCGATTCGCTCCTCTTTCAACTGTTGTGAATGGTCTGCGACTTCAATGTGTTGTAGCAGAACAGGCAGCATCACTACGCCGACAAACAGCGAAAAGAGAATGACACCAGCCGCCAGGAACACCAGCTCATAACGCGCCGGGAAGACATTTCCATCCGGCAACAGCAGAGGAATAGAGAGCACACCAGCAAGAGTAATTGCCCCGCGCACCCCGGCGAAAGAAGCGATAAGGATTTCTCGTGTCGTCCACGAACCAAACTCCATCGGCTTCTTCTTCAGGAACCGGTTGCTGAACTTTTTCATCGTCCACAGCCAGCCAAAACGCACCAGCATTAGCGCCGCATAAATCAAGATGATGTCAGTAAACAGCATCCAGATTTCGACGTTAGGGTCAATTTCCGCCGCAACCAGCGACGTTTCCAGAATACCCGGTAGTTGCAGACCCAACAGCAAGAACACCATGCCGTTAAAGACAAATTCCAGCATCGCCCAGGTGCTGTTCGCGCGCAGTCGCATCGCCAGCGGCGCACGGCGCATCACGCCGGAACGGGTGATGGTCATCCCGGCGGCAACTGCTGCAAGGATGCCGGAAACGCCAATGTGTTCGGCAATCAGATAAGAGGCAAACGGCAGCAGGAACAGCAATACGATCTGCGTCGCGGGTTCATCGCCGCCCCAGCGGCTGAGGAAACGCAACGAGCGACCATACAGCCAGCTCACCGCAAAACCGGCGAGAATACCGCCAATGGCCACTTTCATAAATTCAACCGTCGCGCCGCCAACGGTGAAGATCATCGTCCCCATCGCAACTGCCACGGCAAACTTCAGCGACACCAGGCCGGAGGCGTCATTCATCAACGCTTCGCCCTGCAAAATACCCATGATTTTTTTCGGGATACGCCCTTCGCCAACAATCCCGGAGAGCGCCACGGCATCGGTCGGAGAGAGCACCGCCGCCAGCGCAAAGGCGGGTATCAGCGGGATACCCGGCACCACCCAGTAAATAAGGAAGCCAATGCCGACCACAGTGACCACCACCAGCGCCAGCGCGAGGCCGAATATTTCCCGACCATGTTCGAGAAATTCGCGGGTTGGTGTTTTCCAGCCATCAGCAAACAGCAACGGCGGGATAAACAAGACTAAAAAGAGTTCAGGATCAAACTCCACATGCAAACCAAACGTCGGCCACGCCAGTAGCGCACCGATGGCGATTTGCATAAGCGGAAGCGGGATCTGAAAGGGCATGACACGAGTGACCACCCCGGACAGCGAGACCACGAGGGTCATTATCAGTATGGTGAAGAAGATTTCCATGCGTTCCCTGTTTGCAATGTTTTTTATGATTTGAGAAAGGCGTTATGCCCGGACTCTCAGTTTTTCAGAATATCGCAAAAGCTCACACAATGTACGGAGAAAATAAAAACGGGCAGCCATTGCCACCCGTTTTCAGAATCTTATTAAAGCTTAGATAGCCCAGCCTCCAGCATAGAAGGTGACCAGCGCCACGGCGATAACGACCGTACCGATGTTCAGCTTACGCCATTCGCCAGAAACCAGACGACCAATCACCAGGGTCGCGAAGCCGATCATGATGCCAGTTACGATGTTACAGGTCAGCACGATGAATACTGCTGTTACCAGACCCGCCATTGCATCGACGAAATCAGCAAAGTCGATTTTCGCCACGTTGCTCAACATCAACAGGCCAACGTACATCAGCGCCGGAGCTGTTGCGTAACCCGGAACGAGGTAAGAGAGCGGAGAGAGGAACAGAATCAGCAGGAACAGCACGCCAACCGTGATTGCCGTCAGACCGGTTTTACCGCCCGCTGCTGTACCCGCCGCAGACTCAATGTATACCGCAGCCGGAGCCGCACCGACCAGGCCAGAGAAAACGCTGCTCAGGGAGTCGGTGGTCAGTGCTTTACCGCCGTCGATAATCTGCCCGTCTTTATCCAGCAGGTTCGCCTGACCGGCTACCGCACGGATGGTTCCGGTAGCATCGAAAACAGCAGTCATCACCAGCGCCAGTACGCTCGGCAGAACCACAGGGTTCAGCGCCCCCATAATATCCAGGCTGCCAATCAGTGAATTGCCGTTTTCATCGCTCAATGAAGGCATGGCGAAAACGCCGGAGAAATGGACGTTAGGATCGAAGATCAAACCGACAATTGAGATACCGATAATGGTCAGCAGAATGCCACCAGGGACTTTCAGTTTTTCCAGGCCGATGATCACCGCCAGACCTACCAGTGACATAATCACCGGGAAGGTCGCGAAATCACCCAGCGCAACGGGCAGACCGTCGAGCGGGTTTTTAATCACCAGACCGACACCATTAGCGGCAATCAGCAGCAAGAACAGGCCGATACCAATCCCCGTGCCGTGTGCCACGCCGTGCGGTAAGTTGCGCAAAATCCAGCTACGGATACCCGTGGCAGAAATTACCGTAAACAGAACACCCATCAGGAACACGGCACCCAGCGCGACAGGTACGCTAATATGTTGCCCCAGCACCAGGCTGAATGCGGTAAACGCCGTCAGAGAGATGGCGCAGCCGATAGCCAACGGCAGATTGGCCCATAACCCCATCGCGATAGAACCAATCCCGGCAACCAGACAAGTTGCAACAAAAACTGCCGCTGGCGGGAAGCCCGCTTTACCCAACATACCTGGAACGACGATAACCGAGTAGACCATCGCCAGAAACGTTGTTAACCCGGCAACCACTTCCTGACGGACGGTGCTTCCACGTTGTGAAATTTTAAACCAGGCGTCGAGTGAACCGCCGGTACGCGCTGATGGCGTAGACATAAGAAAACATCCCCTGAGAGTTTATTTTTCGTCAAGATGCGTGGCGGACAATCCCCTGCCAGCGAAACGTTATTCTTCCTGCTTCAGGTTTGCGACAATCTGGGGCGTCGCAAAAAAGCAAACGTTTAGCTCCGCGCATACAAAACGGGTGGTAAAAAAAAGCAAACGATTATCCGGCGATCATAGCGGCTTTTTCAACCGAAGTTTGCTGCTTTTTTCCCTTTTCTTGTGTTGACGATGAAAAACCAGGCAATTGATGCGCAAACGTTATCGTGGATGCGCAAAATTACGGCATTTGTAGGCAACTTGTGGCGAAGGTTTACGGTAAAAAATCACGCAAGATGGCAAAAATATTGCGGTTAAAAAGGATCACTTTGCACTGGCGAAGAAACAGCGGTGACATACAATTAAAGTATCAACACTAACCGGAACCTCCACCACGTGCTCGAATGAGGTGTGTTGACGTCGGGGGAAACCCTCCCGTGTACCAGCGGGATAGAGTGAAAGACAAAGACCGGAAAACAAACTAAAGCGCCCTTGTGGCGCTTTAGTTTTGTTCATCTTCCAGCAAGCGTGCGCCGGTGCCTTCTTCCCCTAAGCGGTCGCCCGGGTTACGCAACGGGCAGTCGCTACGCGAAAGGCAGCCGCAGCCAATACAACCGTCCAGTTCATCACGCAGCGCGACTAAGGTATGAATGCGCCGATCCAATTCTTCTCGCCATTGCGAAGATAGCTGTTTCCACTCTTTCGCACTTAACGTATGCCCTTCGGGCAACACACCAAACGCTTCACCAATGGTCGCCAGCGGAATGCCAATGCGTTGAGCAATTTTGATAATTGCGACGTATCGCAACACATCACGCTTATATCGCCGCTGATTACCGCTATTGCGGATACTGGTAATCAATCCTTTGCTTTCATAGAAGTGCAGCGCCGATACCGCCACGCCGCTACGTTTCGCCACTTCGCCTGGAGTAAGCAAGGCTTTAATGCGGGGTAATTTCTTTTCCATAAATCGCTTTACCTCAAGTTAACTTGAGGAATTATACTCCCCAACAGATGAATTAACGAACTGAACACTGAAAAGAGGCAGATTTATGTCCCATCAGAAAATTATTCAGGATCTTATCGCATGGATTGACGAGCATATCGACCAGCCGCTGAACATTGATGTGGTGGCGAAAAAATCAGGTTATTCAAAGTGGTATTTACAGCGAATGTTCCGCACTGTGACGCATCAGACGCTTGGCGATTACATTCGTCAACGCCGACTGCTACTGGCTGCCGTTGAACTGCGCACCACCGAGCGCCCTATTTTTGATATCGCGATGGATCTGGGTTACGTTTCACAGCAGACCTTTTCCCGCGTTTTCCGTCGGCAATTTGATCGCACTCCCAGCGATTACCGCCACCGGATCTAGGGTTACTGCCCGCGCATGGCGTCATGCGCGGGTAATTGCTCTGCCCATGCCATAAAAACCTGCGGCGGCATCGCCTTTGCAAAGTACCAGCCCTGACAATAGCGCACGCCGCGTTTGCGCAGCCAGTTGACCTGATCCTCCGTTTCCACCCCTTCTGCAATCGTTTTTAGACCCAGACTGTGTGTCAGTTCGATGATATGTTCTGCAATCAAATGGCTGGTTTTATGCGTGGTCAACGTCTCAACAAACGATTTATCGATTTTCAGGATATCAATATTCAATGAGTTAAGGGGGGATGCTGCCAACTTACTGATTTAGTGTATGATGGTGTTTTTGAGGTGCTCCAGTGGCTTCTGTTTCTATCAGCTGTC